>DATKEE010000053.1:0-3932 GCA_035544555.1 Candidatus Methylomirabilota bacterium | reverse complement strand
GCGAATCCCCGGACCGGGCTCCAGCACCACGTAGCCCGGCAGATCGTCGCATTCCGATCCCAGTCCGTAGGTGAGCCACGACCCCAGCGTCGGCCGTCCCATCCGCTCGAAACCCGAGTTCATCATGATCGTCGCCGGATGATGGTTGAACGGCTCCGTGTGCATCGACCGGACCATGCACAGATCATCCGCCAGCGTGGCCACGTTCGGCAGCAGATCGGAAAAATACATCCCGCTCCCGCCATGTTGCCTGAATGTCCTCGGACTCCCCATGACCCGCGCCGAGTCCTTCTGAATGAAGGCAAACCGCAAACCCTTCAGCACCGACGGAGGCAGCGGCTGTCCCGCCAGTTCGTTCAGCTTCGGCTTCGGATCGAACAAGTCCACCTGGCTGGTCCCGCCCGACAGGAAAAAGAAAATGCAGTTCCTGGCCCGCGGCGCGAAATGAGGCGCCTTCGCCGCCAGCGGATTGATCAACCTCCGGTCCGCGGGAGCACCCACACCTTCCCGCGCCAGCAAGGACGCCAGCGCCAGCCCACCGATCCCTCCCGCCGCCGTGGTCAAAAATTCCCGGCGTGTCAAAGCCACGTGTTCTTTCAGCGGATCCATAGGCTCATTCTCTCGTGATCACTTCGTCCAGGTTCAACACCACCCGCGCCACAATCGTCCACGCCGCCGCCCCCGGCACATCCCGCGGACCTGATTCGCCCGCCTTCACCACTTCAGCCGCCTTCTCCGGCTCCTCCCGGTAATAATCCCTCACCCGGCTCCACAGCGCGCTCAGATCGCTCAGATCCTCCGTCGTCGGCTGGCGCGCCGTGCAACGCTGAAACATTTCGCAAAGGCGGCTTTCCAACTCACCCCCGGCCGCCCATCCCGCCCCCCGGCCCAGTTCCCTCGCCGAACGCATGAACAGATCTCCGTTCAACAACGTCAGCGCCTGCAACGGAGTATTCGACCGCTGCCGCTTCGGACACGCCTGCACCGTACTCGGAGCGTCGAACACGGCCAGTATCGGATCGATCTGCGCCCGCTTGACCTGTTGATACAACCCGCGCCGTGCGCGGTCTGATCCCACGCTCGGCCCCCCAATCCCGGCCTCCATCAAACCGCTCGCCGCCAGAAACTGGTCCCGGGCGTTCTCCGCCGACAGTCGAAACCGGTTCTGCCGCGCCAGCAATCGATTGTTCGCGTCCCGGTCGAGCAGGTCCTCGCGCACCGCCGACGCCTGCCGGTAGGTGGCCGACTCCACGATCCGCCGGATCAATTCCTTTCGACTCCACCCCAGCCGCGCATACTCTCCCGCCAGCCAGTCCAGCAACTCCGGATGCGAGGGGGTGTCCCCCTGGGTGCCAAAATCCGCCGGCGTGTTCACCAGTCCCTCGCCGAACAGGTGATGCCAAACACGATTCACCGCGACCCGCGCGGTCAGCGGATGACCCGGATCCATCAGCCACTCCGCCAGAGCCAGACGGTCGGCCTCCCCACCGCCCGTCTTCAACGGAGGCAGCACCGCCGGTGTGCCGGGCTCCACTTCGGCGCCCTTTTCCAGAAAGTTTCCGCGCGCGTGCAAATGAGTGGGCCGGGGGATGTCCCGCTCCGCCAGTACCTGCGCCCGGACCTCCCCTTTCACACCCGGCGATTCCGACAGACGCTTCGTAAACGCCACAAATTCCTCCGCATCCGACTGGAAGGTCGCCTGGTAATACCGCTTCAACTCCACCCGCTGGTCCAGAGTCCGCCGCGCCTCGGGAACACGCGCAATATCCCGAATCCGCTGTGGCACGGCCTGCCCGGCCAACAACTCCGGATCCGCCGTCGTATAGGTCACACGCACCCGCCCCAGGGTGTGACTGTTCCCCTCGTGCTGCACCAAACTCACCTTCAAACGAGATTCCCCCTCATGATCGATGGGCTTCTCCAACGTCAGCACGGCGCAACGATCCACCCCGTGCATCGGCAACTCCGGAAGATCCACCGCCCAACCCCCATTCGTCGTCACCCCGTCAATCGCCGCTTCCACCGGAAATCCCTCCTGCGAATAATCGGCCGCGACCGAATCCACGCCAAATGCCTCCAGTTTCGTCACCGCCGTCAATGGCGACGCCTCGACCAAAACCTCCGTCAACACGAAATTGCCGTTCGTCGCCCAGCCCGGCCCCAGTCGCGGGAGCATCTCATCCGTCATCGCCTCGATCCGGATCCCCGTGATCCCCCGCAACGCCGTGTTCAACATCATGATGTAATGGGTCTTGTTCTCCACCATGCCCGTGACCAGAAAGGAACCGTCCTCCTGCGGATACAGATTCGCGCCGTTGTTCGCCCCGAACGTCGGCAATTCATAATCCTCCACCGCCGGTGTCACCCAGATGTCCGGCAGCTTCGCCACCCCCTCCACCCACGCGTCAAATCCGTCCGGTTCACCCGCCACATAGTCCTCCTTTGCCAGATCGAGTGCCGACATCCCACGACGCCACGTATTCTGCTCGCGCGGCAACGGCGCCGGAATGTCCCGGTCGTCCGTGCTGTTGAAGAACGCGTACAATTGATAGTACTCCCGCTGCGTGATCGGATCATACTTGTGCGAATGACACTCCGCGCATCCCACCGTCAACGCCATCCACGCCGTCCCCACCGTGTTCACCCGGTCCTTCACAATCTTCGTCCGATCCTCCTCGATATCCACACCGCCCTCGCGATTCAACAGGCTGTTCCGATGAAACCCCGTGGCCACCCGTTGTTCCAATGTCGCGTCCGGCAACAGATCGCCCGCGAGTTGATCCCGGGTAAACTCGTCGAAAGGCTGATCCCGGTTGATGCTGTCGATCACCCAGTTCCTCCAGCGCCACGCGTGCGGACGATGAAAATCCTTCTCGTACCCGTCCGAATCCGCGTAGCGCGCCAGATCCAGCCAATGCCGCGCCCATTGCTCGCCAAAACGCGGCGATCCCATCAACCGCTCCACCAACCGCCCATACGCCTCCGGACTCGTGTCCGATGCAAATGCCTCGACATCCGCCGGACTCGGCGGCAATCCCGTCAGGTCCAGGCTCAGCCGCCGGATCAACGTCGCCCGATCCGCCTCCGGCGACGGCTCGATCCCTTCCCTCTCCAGTCGCGCGAGCACAAATCGGTCAATCGGATTCCTCACCCACGCCGACTCCTTCACCCCGGGCGGTTCGACCGGTTGCACGGATTGAAAAGCCCAATGACGGCTGCGGACCCCCGCGGTTCCTCCCGTGGCGGATTCCGGCCACTCCGCCCCCTGCTCAATCCACGCCCTCAGAATTCCCACCTGCTCGATGTTCAGTGGCTCACCCTTCGGCGGCATGATTTCCTCGGGATCCACCCCTGCCACCCGATGCAACAACCGGCTCTCCCCGGCGCTTCCGGGAACAATGACCACACCCGAATCACCCCCCAGCAGTGCCTCATCCCTCACATCCAAGCGAAGCCCCCCCTTGCGCGTTTCCGATCCATGACACTCGTGGCAGTTCGCCGCCAGAAGCGGTTGAACCTCGGTCGGAAAATCCACCGCCCTTGAAGCCGCCGGTGGCAACCCGGTGACACCCGCCAATCCCGGTCGCTCCGACGCATGAAGCCCCGCCGCCGCCAACGTCATCACGGCATACCCGAATGCAACGATGACCCGGTGAGGACGACCGCGATGGGGACATGAAATGACTGTGATACGGAGCATGATCGGATACCCCGGAAACTACCGTCCGCCCGTGCTTCCCGCAAAGTAAATTCAGGCAACGCCATCTCCCTCCCATGGGGACTGGAGTTTGGGCATTTTGCCGGCCCGACTTTACCGCGCACTTTCCTCTCCCTTGTATCGTCACACTCCGAATCGGAATGCGAAGCCACAATGCAGGGAATTCCGTCGGCCATTTTTTACCTCCCATCTTTTACCAGCCCCTTTGACGCCA
>DATKEE010000052.1:0-3622 GCA_035544555.1 Candidatus Methylomirabilota bacterium | reverse complement strand
TCATACCCGCTGCGTGTGGCCGTCACAATCACCCGGCCGTCCCGCGAGAGCCGGTTCAGAAACGGCGCGCTCGACGACGACACATTCACGACCGCTGTCGGACGCGAGACGGGTTCCAGCCATTCCGCCAGTTCCGCGGCGCTTACATCCGGCCCGCGCAGATTGAACTTCGCCACCTCCCCGTCGAAGGTGCCGTGTCCGATCAACACCAGCCAGAACTCATTGTTCCCGGAGCGGGGCTCGGTCTCCAGGGACAGTCGCAATTGCTCCCTGTCCTCGACCTCCGAGGGTTCGTCCCGTCCGATCTCAATGATCCGCGCCTTCGCCTGTTTGGCGGCGGATTTCCATTGATCCGCCCATTTGACGAAGGCTTCTCCATATTGCGCCTCGCCGGCCGCGCCCACCACGATCATGACCGTCGGCTTTTCCTCTCCGGCGGACGCGGAACCCCGCGCCCCCGCAGTGGCTCCATACACAAGGCATCCGGCCATCAACAGCCGGGACACCACTTTCCGGATGGATGTAAAACTTGCGCCGGTCACGCCAGCCCTTTCCAGCGCCGCAATCCCCACTCGGCGACAAAACAGCCCAGTGCGAACAGGAACATCAACGGTGTATGCCACAAGGGAAACGTCCACGCCTCCGTCACGGGAACATCACGAAACGGAAGATCCCCGGCAAAGGAGGCCAGGTCGTTCACCCTGATCACCTCTCCGCCGGTACGGCTCGCAATCGCCTCGAGCAGGGTCCGGTTGGGTTGCAGGGAACTGAACTCTTCAGCCGCCGGATCCGACGTCCATCCCGCCTCCGCGCGGCCCAATTCCGCGCCGTTCGGCCCCGTCACAACCGCTTCCGCGCGGAATCCGCCCGTCTCCCTGGGAATGTATGTCGCCTGATACAATCCGGGCTCGCTCAAGGACGGTTCCGCCACCAGCCGGATCGATTGCTCTCCGTCCGCGGCCGCTTCCGCCGATTCCGATAACAGCGGGTCCATCGCGGCCGGACCGGTCGCCGCGCCGGTCCGTGCCATGACCGGAACCCGCGAAACGGTCAGCGTCACCGCGGCGTCATCGAGTGGTCGAAACTCCTTGTCTTTGGCGCGCAGCTCCAGCAGCACGGCGTTGTTCGGATCGCCCGCTTTGGGCCGCGCCTGCAAGGTCAGGGACTGCGGCACATCCGAAACGAGCCAGCGCATCATTTGACGCCATCCCTTGGCGAGGTCCTCACCCTGTTCCGCGTCGCGCAATCCCCAGCGCCACAAATCTCCGAGCGTCAGGACGGCGCTCCGTCCGTTCCCGAAGCGTTGCGACACGATGGCGGGATGTTTCTTCCCGGAACCGTCGGTGGCGGTGGCCAGCACCATGGCGCCCGGCCGCACATCCCGCACGCGGTTCATCACCTGGAAAGGCGGCATTTTTTCAAGACGGGCGCGTTCGTCCGGCTCGTTCGCCCGCAGTCTCAGCCAGGGTTGCAGCCAGCCCTCGCGGGTCAGGTCCAGTCGCAGGTTCATCACGGGCGCCGCCGGACCCAGATGATCCAGGTAAACGGGCAGCACATCCCCGATCGGCGTGCGTTCATAGCCGCCCCGATGCAGGGACTCCTGGCCGCCCAGCATCATCAATCCACCGCCGCGCTCGGAAACAAAGCGCCGCAACAACGTCATTTGATCGTGCGTGAAAAAGGCCGCCTCGACATCGTCCAGCACCACCGCGTGGAAGACAAACAGGTCCTCGGCCGTCCGGGGAAATCCACCCCGCAGTTCGAACTCGTCGCGCGTGTTCAGCCGCACCAGCACCGCCTGATCGTATTCCTCGGTTTCCTCGTTCTTTTTGTCGAAGCCGCGATAGAGCGGATTGCTCGATTCTCCGGGGCGTCCCTTGAACTCGAACTTTGGCTCGCGGTTGGCAATCCGGATCAGTCCAGCCAGCTCCAGTTGTGGATCCTCCGCCAGCGCGCGGTTCAGAAATTTGTATTCCCAGTTCGGACGTCCGGCCACATACAACACCCGATAGGGTCCCGCCCCCCGGTCCACGACCACCACGCGGGCATTGTTGACCAGCGTCACCTCCGACGTGCCCGCGGGATCCGGAAAGGTTTCCTCGTCGGCTGCCGGAAAGACTTCCAGCGCGTGAAACGCCAGGCCGCGGCCCGTCCCTCCGACCCGCAACCGGAACGACAGCCCGCCTCCGCCGCCAGGCGCGCGCGCGGTCTCCCGTGTCACCACTTCGCCATCCGGTCCCAGCAAGCGCGCCGTCACCTCCCGCCCTTCGAACCCGTGCGCTGTCACGTCCGTTTGCACCGTGATCGGCGCATCCTCGAATGCCGTCCTGCTCACCACCACCCTGCGCAAGGCAACGTCCTGGATGGACGAGTCCGTCCCGATGATCACAGGATAAACCGGCGGCAGTCCCTCCAGTCCGCCAACACCCTCCGGCAGGTCGGTGGCATTGCCATCGGTGAACATCAGGATCCCAGCCAGGGGCCGGTCCTCGTAGCGCCCGGCCAGCGTCTGCAACGCGCTCCCCATCGCCGTGCTCCGTCCATCGAATGTCAGCCCGCTGAACTCCCGCATGGAGCGCAATCGGGTGTCAAAACCATACCGCCGGACCTGGAAGTTCTCTGCCAGCCGGTTTTGCCAGGCCGATTCCTCCTGCAACAGCAGCGTCTGCAACCGCTGACCCCGGCTTTCAGTCTCGCCCGGATCCTTGATCTGCATTCCCTGACTGTTGTCCGCCAGAATCGCGAAATAATTCGCGCCCGGCCGCGCCCGCTTGCCGCTCCACAACGGTTCCAGGAGACACAGCAGGAGCGCGACAAATCCCAACCCCTTGAGCAACCAGCACGCGGCCCGAATCCGCGAGGCCGCCGGAACACCCCGGTACGACCATCCCAGCGCCGCCACCGCGGCCAGAAACACCGCGACCGCCGGCCAAAGCCATTCGCGGGCGGACAAAACTACGGAAGCCAGAGCCATCACACGAGCTGGATGCTGCCACCATTCCCGGCCACGGGCGAATAGAAAGACCGACCCGGTCGTGCCCTCATTCCTCCGCCCCCAATCGTTCGTAATACCGCCGCACCAGTTCGGAATAGCGGCTCGGCACCGGGTCGCGGTCAACCGGCACCAGGGATTCCCTCGACTCACGGCGCGCCAGTTCCTCCGCGATGCGGGTCCGCACCTGCGCCAGCGGTTCGACAATCTCCGTCTGAACCATATCCCACTGCGGTTCCTTGCCGTTCCGGGTGAACTCCGCCCGGATCGCCGTCGCCCGATCTCTCACTCGTGAAACCTCGCGACTCAACTCCGTGATGTCCACCATCTCCTCCACCTCACGCAACCGGTCCGCCCATTCCCGGAAATCCTGTCCCGTCAATGGCCCTCCCGGATCCCCGCCCTGATCGAAGAATCTTGCGCCCCCACCCCATCCTCCGTCCGGTCCCCCGGCCGAACCCCCGCCGCCATTCCCCCTCTGGCCCGACTGCCCGCCCTCACCCGACCGCGCCAGTTGCGGCTGTCCTTCCCCGCCCTCCGCGCCGCCCTGTCCCGGACGATCTCCGGGCGTGTTGGGCTGGCCGGACTGCCCCCCCTGCCCTGATTCACCGGATTGACCCGGCTGACCCT
>DATKEE010000051.1:0-10120 GCA_035544555.1 Candidatus Methylomirabilota bacterium | reverse complement strand
TATTTGTGGCGTCGAAGCAAGCCGGTCTGGTTTCTGATCCTTCCCATGGTGTTCATGTTGATCATGCCGGCGTGGGCAATGGTCTGGCAGTTGTTTGTCGGCGACGAGGGCAATCCCGGCTGGTGGGAGGAAGGCAAGTATCTGCTGGTGTCGATTGGGCTGGCGACGCTGGTGCTGGAGGCCTGGATGATTGTCGAGGGACTCAAGATGTTTCCACGCGCGCGGGGCGTTCTCGAGGAGAACGCCCTGGATGGGATCGCGCGGCCGGCGACCGAAGCGATGGAGGCCCGGGCTTGAGGCCCGGCGATGGAATCCGCCCTCATACCTGCGATGCGACACATTGCGCTTTATGGAGGTTCGTTCGACCCGGTGCATCTGGGGCATCTGCTGGTGGCGCGGGCGGCGATCGAGGAACTGGAGCTGGACCGGCTGTTTTTCATTCCGGCCGCGCAATCGCCGTTCAAGCCGGAATCGAAGCCATTGCCGGGTCCCGAGCGGTTGCAGTTGTTGCGGCTGGCGCTGGCGGGATGGTCGAGTTGCGAGGTGGACGACGTCGAGCTGCGGCGCGGCGGCGTTTCCTACACAATCGACACGGTGAAGGCTTACGCGGAGCGGTTTCCTGAAGCGAGGCGACATTATCTGATCGGGGCGGATCACGTGCCGCAACTGCCGCGCTGGCGGGAGGCCGCCAGGCTGGCCGAACTGGTGGAATTCGTGGTCATCACGCGCCCGGGCGAGGCGCACGCGGCGTTTCCGCCGCCGTTTCGGGGGCGGACGCTGAAGGGGTTTCCCCTGGGTGTGTCCTCCTCGCAGATCCGGGACCGCGTCCGTGGCGGACTGCCGGTGGACGGGCTGGTGCCTGCGGCGGTCGCGGAAGCGATTCGGAACAATCGACTTTATCTTTGAAGAGTCCTTCGGCAGATTGCGGGGCGATGGACGCGAAGAAGCTGGCCCTGCTTTGCCGGGAGTATGCGGAGAATCGGAAGGGGGAGGACCTCGTGATCCTGGACGTGCGCGAGGTGTCCACGATCACGGATTACTTTGTTCTGGTGACGGGCACGAGCGAGCCGCACTTGCGCGCGATTGTGGACGAGATCCGGGATCGATTGAAGGAGGAGCACGGCATTCGTCCGCGGGCGGTGGACGGCAGTGTGCAGGGGGCGTGGCTGGTGCTGGATTACTTTGATGTGATCGTGCACGTGCTGCGGGCGGACACGCGGGAACACTACGATCTGGAGGGCCTGTGGGGAGACGCGCCGCGGATGAATCCGCCGCGGAAGACCGCGAAGAAACCGGCCGTGAAATCCTGAGACCCGACCTACGGTTGCTGTTCCTCTTCGGGCGGCAATTCGGAGGAGGTTTTCACCATCTCATCCAGGACGCGCCGGAATTCCTCCAGCCCGGTGGACGGAATGATGATGTTGTCGCGCCGTCCGCTGACATCCTCGGTGATTCGCAGAAAGCGGCCGCGGGGGTTCTCCTTGAGTGTCAGGATGAACGTCTTGCGTTCGATCTGCAGTTTTTCCGTCTTGAGGGTTTCCTCGTTGACGTTCGCCTTGTGCCCGCCGCCCGGGAATGGGCGGTGACCATAGGGTGAGGGGCGCTCGTTTGAAATCATACTTGTGCTCCCGTTCGGCGTCGAAACGCCGGTTAGCGATACTCCCACAAGTTTGACCTCAGAGCCGGTTTGTCAACCCTGGAAATTGGAAGCGCGGAGTGGTGACGGGAGTGGTGACGCGGTAAACATGAACCACGAGTCCGGCGGCGACGAGGAGGTGGAGGATCCCGGAGACCGTGCTCCAGACGCGAAGGGAGTCCGCGGCCTGTTCCTGCAATTCCGTAGTGGGCTCCATGTGCTTCGCGCGATGAAGCTGGTTGATCCTCGGCTGCAGCCAGAAACCGCCGATCAAGCCGAGGAGGAACAGGGTGGTCACCAGCCAGAGATGAAGCCGCTCCATCGGCTTGCCCATGTACAACCATTCGGCCACCAGATGAACCAGGGCGATGGCACCGCACCAGTGCTGGAGAAGATAAAAGCTCCTGGCAGTCATTTGCAGCGCCACCGCCGCGTAGAACTCCCCGAAGATCCGATTCATTTCCTGCGAGGACAAGGCGTTGCTTACGCCGATCAGATGGAAGATGGTGGCGCCGAACCAAACCGCCGCGTTGAAGACCCCGACCAATCGCAGGAAGTTGATCACCCGGACACCGTAGAAAAAAACGGAGGGTCTGCCAAGTCGTTTCCAAACAGTGTCTTAGAGCCTGCTTCAAGAAACCGGACCCGCGTGGCAGCCGGCGTGAGCCGGCTCACCTCCGTGCCACTTGAAGTGGAATCAGAGCGGACTCACGTCCGCTGCCACGAATTTAGAGAATGTTCGCCGCCAGCTCGGCCAGTTCCGAGCGTTCCCCCTTTTGCAATTCGATGTGCGCGGCCAGCGTTTCCCCTCGAAAGCGGCTGACGATGTAGTTGAAACCGTTCGACGACGAATCGACGTAGGGATTGTCGATTTGATACGGATCACCGGTGAAGATGATCTTGGTGCCGTGGCCGACACGCGTGAGGATCGTCTTCACTTCCAGCGGCGTCAGATTCTGCGCCTCGTCGATCACCATGAACTGGTTGGCGATGCTTCGGCCCCGGATGTAACTCAACGCCTCGACCACAATGCTTCCCGAGCGCATCAGGTCGATGCTGCGGCGGTGTTCGTGGCCCATGTTGAGATCGCTGAGCATCTCCAGCGCGTCATGGATCGGCTGCATCCACGGGTTGAGCTTTTCCTCCAGCGTGCCCGGAAGGAATCCCAGTTCCCTGCCCATCGAGATGGTCGGCCGCGCGACGATCATGCGCCGGAACTCCCGGTCCAGCACCGTGCGCTTCAATCCCGCCGCCATCGCCATCAGGGTCTTGCCCGTGCCCGCCTTGCCCATCAGCGTCACGAGCTTGATCCGGTCGTCCAGCAGCGCGTCGAAGGCGAAGTGCTGCTCGCGGTTTCGGGGCCGGATGCCCCACACCCCTTCGCGGCTGTCCAGAATGGGAACCAGCCGCGCTCCCGTGGCATCGACGCGGGCGAGGGCGGTGCGCTTGGGATGCGTCTCATCGATCAGGGTGCAGTATTCGTTCGCGTCGTAGCGCACCGGCGGTTCGAGCTCCAACCCGCCCTCGGTCCGGAACTCGGCCATGCGTTCCGGACTGACCCGCAGCTCGAACAGTCCCGTGTAGAGGTCGCTCAACAGCACGCGCCCGGTCTCATAATCCTCGGCGGCCAGGCCGACAGTATCGGCCTTGATCCGGAGGTTGATGTCCTTGGTGACCAGCACCGTCGCCGTGAGGGGTTCGGCGCGCTGTACGGCCAGCGCCTGTTCCAGGATGCGGCTGTCCACGGTCCGGTCGGTCATCGTGACGTGCCCGTTGCCATTGCCGTTGGCGCCGGCGGGACTCCGGAAGAGAATGCGCAGCCGGCCGCCATTCGACAGGGCCACCCCTTCGCTGAGACGGCCTTCGGCGCGCAGGTCGTCGAGCGCGCGCGAGAACGACCGCGCGTTCTGGCCGAGTTCCGAGGATTCCCGTTTGAAGCGGTCCAGTTCCTCGATCACCTCGATCGGGATGAGGACGGTGTTCTCCTGGAAATGAAGCAGGGAGTTGGGATCATGGAGGAGAACATTGGTGTCGAGCACGTAGTTTTTCACATCAAGGCGAGGCGGGTTTGAGGGAGCGCATTCGTTCATACCAGTGCCGGAGGCATGGGTGGACGGAAGGGAGCCGGTAATGGCCGGAATACAGAAAGTTGGCCAGCATGCCGTAGAGGTCGAAATCCACGAACCGCGGCCGGTCGTCCAGGAGGAAGGGATGCTCCCCCAGCATCAACTCGAACGGCACCAGGTGATCCTTCAACTCCGTCAGCAGAATCTTCCGATTCCGGCGCCACCGGTCGATGCAGCCGCGGCCGAACTTGCGTTCCTTGTGCCGCAGCAGTCCGGGCCGCTCGCGCGCGGGAACGAATTTCTCCCAATAAATGTCGTTCAGCTTGAATCCGCGTCCCTCGATCTCGCCCTCGATGTGGCGCCACAGAATCCTCTGCAGACCCGCGAAGCGCCGTGGAAACAGGTCCAGGTTCAGCTTCTGATCGAGATACTTGGCGATGACCTGGGAATCCTCGGAGGTTTCGAAGACGACCGTGCGGCCGTCACGAATCACGGGCACGCCGTAGTAACGTCCGCGCGTGAGCTTCCAGACCAGGGTGCGATCCTCGGTGGGAATGTTGGTGATCTTGAACGGCGCGCGCGCGTATTCCAGGATGCGCCGCTGAACGATGCAGAACGGACTCCAGGGAAACTGGATGAGCTCGATCATTTCTTCCGGGCCGGGGCCCGTCCGGGTTGCAGCAGTTGCGCGACTTTCTCCTTCCAGCGTCCGAGCCGGAGCAGGGCCTTGTCGAAATCGCAGGCAAAATGGCGGGGCAGATAGCGGTCGCCATTGACCTGCAACCGGCGCAGAGCCTGGAGCAGGGCATCCGCCTCCCGGTTGAAGGCGGCGCGCATGTCCTTTTCCGCCTGGTCGATCCGTTCCAGCCGGGCGAACTCCTCGAACTCCCTCTGCCGGCCCTTCAGCATCGCCTCGATCTCCCGTCGAAACCGCGCGATCAGCTTCGGATTGAAGCTGTAGAAACCGTGGAATCGCCGCTCCTCGAACACCTGCGCCTGGTTGATCTGACGGCAGAACAGCAGCGCCTGGTTGTGTCTCCCTTCGTAGAGGACGATCCAATACCGGTTGAGCGGTGTGCTTCCCGCCTGGACGAAGCGCAGATGCCCATGCGGGCGGGGACGCCTCCCGCCCGCCATCACGCGCACCGAATCGATGGTGGCCGCGAGGTTCCAGTAACGCTCGCGCTGGGGTTCGAAATCCCGGAAGTCGCGGAAGGTGCGCACCAGATGGCCGTCGGCCTCGTCGTGCGCGAGATCCTCGATGGCATGGCTGGCCGCGAGCATCGCCTCGGCGTCGAACAGATGGAATTGGTTGTCGCGCAACCCCTCCTTCCACGCGTCGGCCGCCGCCCGCCCGGAGGCATCCGTGGTGAAGACCGCGGCATCCATCGGCAGATACTCCCTCACCCGCTTCAAAAACCCTTCATTGGTGAGCCGCTTCCTGTTGGGCACGCGCGCAATCTAGGTCGCGACACGGGGAGGTGACAAGCGGAAATGAGATCGCCATGACCCGGCAGGAAGCCTCCCGGAGGAGCGGAAGGGTCCGCCCGCCCGTCCCGCAAATCCACTTCTTTACACCGCTGAGGCGCAGGACTAGAGTCGCATCATGCCATCGGAATTTGATGCGTCGGAGTTTGTGGATGATGACTTCCAGTCTGCGCGCAAGCAGGCGTATGCCGCCGCCGGTTCCACCGGCGCGGCGCCCGGAGCGAACGCCGAACGCCCGCTCTCGCGCGAGGAGGTCGATACCAAGGTCGGCGAGGTGCAGCATCGTCTGCTCGAACTCAAGCGCGCCCAGGAGGAACTCGAACGCGAACGTTCCACCCTGGAGGAGACGCGCCGGCGCCAGATGGAATTTGAAACCGGACGCGAGGAGATGCTCGAGCATTTGACGCGCGGGCTTGGACTGCTGGAGGAATCCGAGTTCGCCGCCCGCCGGGACGCCGATCAGATGGCCAAGGCGCTGGCGGATTTGCGGGAGGCGCTCGACAAGATCCAGGCGATTCACCAGGAAAGCTGGAGCCAGGACAATTACAACGTGGAACTCACCCGGGCGCTGACGACCATCGAGAATGCCCGCATGGAGTGGAACGCCGCCCGCCTCAAGTTCAGTGTCCTCTCCGGCGAAGCGGCGCGGGAGCCGCAACCGGGCGCCGCCCCCGTCACGGGCAATCCCTTCGTCGCGCCCACCATGGATTTCGCCCACCTCTGCAAACTGGGACTGGCCATCACGTGGCCGCTGGCTTTGATCGCCCTGCTTGGCCTCGGCATCCTCGTCACCATGCTCATCCAGCGCCAGACTCCGTGACCCATGGGGTTATCCCGGAAAAAGCCCGATCCCATCAGTGAACGCGCCCGGGACCTCAACTCCCAGATCGCGGCACTCGAAGAACAGATTCGCCGGCTGAACGAGCAGGCGGGACCGGCGGAAGCCGAGAAGCCGCGCCTGCGCTCCACTGCCCGCCCCCATCACCAGACCTCTCCCGCCGTCGGAACCACCCCCCATCCGACCGAGCCCATTTTCGAGGAGTTCGGCCATCCCCCTTTGCGTCGGCCCGACCAGACTCCTCCCAAGCCGGAATCCGTCCGCGAACTCGGCGTCCGCAAACCGGGTGGCACGGGCTTTTTCAAGCGGGTGAAGAACCAGTTCCGCCCGCCCCCCGCCAGCAACCCGAAACTCGTCAGCTACCTCGCCGCCGGCAGCATCCAGGGACTGCGCCCGCTGCGCTATGAAAAGCGCGTGGCCCGCAATCGTTTCATCTTTCTGGTGGTCGCCCTGCTCCTGCTCCTTTGGGGCATCATCACCGTGCTCGTGCAGTATTGATCCGCCCGTCAGCAGCCTTCTCATGAAAGCCTCCTCTCAGGGTCCACTCCTCCGCGTCCGGCACCCCGATCAGGTGGCAATCTCCCAACGACTTCCTGAATCCATTCCTGCCGCCATCCCGCCGCGCTCATGATGCCCCGTCTCCCCGCCCACTGCCGCTCCCTGTCCCGCTCCGTGCGGACGTTCCCCCCATTGCTCATCGCGCTCCTGTCGATGGGAGTCGCCGCCGGATCGCTGCCCGCCGCGGACTCGTCCGATTCGGGCGGTGTCGCCTTGGAGGCCTTGAAACGATTGGAAGGAATCGACCTGGACGAAAACCCCGCCGTCAAACAGGCCGTGCTGCGGGTGCTTGAAAACCATCGCGGCAGGCCGGTTTTCGTCCAGATCGTCAAACAATTCGACCTGCGCGATCATGCCCCCGAATTGCTCGAGATCGTCGTCAAACATCCCGCCACTGAACACGGTGTCGAAGCCATGCGCTTGCTCCTGACACAGGGCCATTCGGACCGGGTGCGTGAAGCGTTGTCCGGCTCCGACCCTGACGCGGCCATCCCCCTTGTCACCGCGCTCGGGCTCAGCGGCGCCCACGAGTCGGTTCCCCTGCTGGAGCCATTGCTCGAGAATCCCGAAGTTCCCGCCGCCCTGCGCAAGGAGGCGGTCGTGGCCCTTTCACGAACGGAACCAGGCGCCCGGACGCTGCTCGACAGGGCGGAAGCGCAGACCCTGCCCGCCGATGTCCGACTCACGGCTTCCACCACACTAGCCTCGGCGCGCTGGCCCGCCATCCGGGACCGGGCCTCCGAACTCCTGCCCCCGCCCGCCTCGCGAAATGCCGAACCGCTGCCGCCAATCGCTGAACTTGTCCAACGTCAGGGCGATCCCATCCGGGGGCGCGAGGTATTCGATTCCCCGACCGCCGCCTGCGTCACCTGCCACCAGGTCCGGGGCCGGGGTGTGGACTTTGGACCCGACCTTTCCGAGATCGGCGACAAGCTCGGCAAGGACGCCCTTTACGAGGCGATTCTGGACCCGAACGCCGGCGTGTCTTTCGGCTACGAGGCGTGGCAATTGGATTTGAAGTCGGGCGACCAGGCGTATGGGATCATTGTCAGCGAAACGGAGGACGAGATCGCCATCAAGAACGCGCAGGCCATCGTGTCGCGTTTTCCCACGAGCCAGATCGTCGGGCGCGTCAGGATGGAGCAATCGATCATGCCGGCCGGCCTTCAGATGGCCATGACGCCGCGTGAACTCGTCGATCTGGTCGAATACCTGGCTTCGCTGAAAAAGGCTGCCGATTGAGAATTGCCCTCAGAGCCTGTTTTAAAAATGGAAGGGGTCCTGCGGCGAGGAATTTTGGCCGGGGCCAAGGCGGCGAGACCGGAGCATCCCCTCTGCGGGCTGTGACGGTTGAGCCAACGCGGGACCCGGGCAAAAGAGCCGCCGCCCGGAGGGTTTTCCCGGAAAAGGCTCTCTGGCTTCGTTGCTCCTCGGTCGCAGAGCGAAGGCTATGCTCCCTCGTCGCGCCTCGCCAGAGAACCTTTTCCGGGAAAACAGGACCCCTTCGATTTTTAAAACAGGCTCTCACACTCAAAGCTCCGGCAGGAATGAGCAGCGCCGGAATTGCGGGTCCTCCAATAACTCTTCCATCAGTCCCTGGTGCCGTGCCTCGAAGGCACGATTCGCCTTCAGATTGTGGATTGGCGCAATCCTTTCCGCCGCCTTTGTCCAGTCATCCGATCTCCCCGCATTCTCAAGGATTCCGGAAGCACGCCGTCAACCCCGCCTTGCCAGCCCCGGACAGCCCGCGCATGCTCGGATCATGAAATTCGTCAATGGCCGGCTCATCCTGCCCGACGCGATCAAACCCGGCTCGCTCAGCGTGCGCGAGGGCCGGATTCAACGGGTAAACACCGCGGGTCGAACACAGCAATCCAAACAGGGGACGCTCGATCTGCGCGGCGGTTTTCTCGCGCCCGGTTTCATCGATCTGCACGTTCATGGCGCGCTGGGTTTCGACACCATGGACGCTACGGCCGCGGCCTTTCGGACGATCACGGAGTTCCACCTGCGCGACGGCACCACCTCGATCACGCTGACGACCATGACCGCCGCCGAGGCGGACATTCTCAAGGTCCTGGAAGCCGCCCGCCCCCTGCGCGACCACTCCATCGGCGGGGCGCGGATGGTCGGAATTCACATCGAGGGACCGTTCATTTCGAAGGAGAAGCCGGGCGCGCAGGACGCGAAGCACATCCGGCCGCCGCGGGCCGCCGAGTGGAAAAAGTATCTTCGCTACGGACGGCTTGTCACGGAGATGACGCTGGCGCCGGAGCACCCGGGCGCGGTGCCGTTGATTCGCGCGCTGCGCAGGAACGGTTCGATTGCGAGCGGCGGACACACGAACGCGAGCGAGCGTGAATTGCAACCCGCGTTGAAGGCGGGGTTGAACCACGGAACCCACACCTTCAACTGCATGAGCACGGCGACCAAACAGGGACCGTATCGCGTCGCCGGCATGCTCGAGTTCGCCCTCGCCCGGCCGGAGATCGTCTGCGAATTGATCGCCGACGGCGAGCACGTCGCGCCCACGCTGATGCGGATGCTCTTCAACGCGAAGGGCCGCGATGGCGTCTGTCTGATCACGGACGCCATGGGTGGGGCGGGAATGAAACCGGGCACGATTTATCGGGCGGGGGGGGAGGACGCGCTGGCGGCGAAGGTGACGAAGCGCGCGGCGCTCACGGTGGACGGACGCGCCCTGGCCGGCAGCACGCTGACCATGATCGAAGCGGTGCGTCGCGCGTCGCAACTGGGCGGCCTGCCCCTCGAGGATGCGGTCCGCATGGCCTCGCTCAACCCGGCCCGGCAGCTTGGCCGTGCCGCCGAATTCGGATCGCTGGAACCCGGAAAGCGCGCCGATCTGGTCTGGTTCGACCGTTCATTCCGCGTGAAGGGCGTCTGGCTGGACGGCGATGTGAGATTCTTTCGTTGATGCGCCGCCTCGGGTTTGTATTGACTCGCCCGACGGGGGCGCCGGTAATCCTGAGTCTGAATTATGGCAGGACACAGCAAATGGGCGAAGGTGAAACATTTCAAGGGCGCCATCGACGCCAAGCGCGCCCGGATATTTGCGAAGCTGAGCCGGGAGATCACCATTGCCGCGCGCCTGGCAGGGGGTGATCCCTCGATGAATCCGCGTCTCCGCATGGTGCTGCTCAAGTGCCGTTCCGCGAACATGCCGGCGGACAACATCGAGCGCGCCATCAAGAAGGGTACCGGAACGGGGGAATCGGGGAGTTACGAGGATTTGACCTACGAGGTTTTCGGTCCGGGCGGTGTCGCCATGCTGCTGGACATCAGCACGGACAACCGCAACCGAACGGCGGCCGAGATCCGGAGTCTGCTCACCAAGAACGGCGGATCCATCGCCACCGCGGGCGCCGTGAGCCGGCTGTTCCGTCGGCGGGGCCAGATCATCGTTTCCCGCGATGCCGCCCGGGAGGACGAGTTGATGGAACTCGCCCTGGAGGCGGGTGCGGACGATTTTCGGGCCGAGCCCCAGGGTTTCGAGATACTGACCGATCCGGGCAC
>DATKEE010000050.1:0-12041 GCA_035544555.1 Candidatus Methylomirabilota bacterium | reverse complement strand
CCCGGTTTCACGATCCAGGCAGAGCACTGTGAAGGCATGTTCCTCGGTGGGGGCGCCGCCTCCCCGTCCGCCGCCCCCGCGCCGGCGTTGCTGGCCGAATGCCTGATGATTCGGATCCACCCGGAGCAGGGCGGCATCGGTGGTTTGGACGGTCACCGCGGTGAGAATGAACACCTTGTTCTCCCAGATGATGGGCGTGGCATGTCCGCGCCCGGGAATGGCGACCTTCCATTTCACGTTCTTCTGTTCGTTCCATTCGAGCGGTGGATTCCCCTGAAGGACGAGACCATTGGCGGCGGGGCCGCGCCATTGTGGCCAGTTGCGGTTGTACACGTCAGGAGCCGCGGAGAGCGCGGGCATCAGACCGGCCGCAAGCACGGCGATCATCGGAGCGGAACGAAAGGGGGATTTCATTTTCATGGAGGCGGACGTTCGTTGGAGTTTGATCGGTGGAACATTCGGGGAGCGACGCGGACACAAGCTGTCTTGGAAGATTCCGCGGCAGACTCACCAAGAGACTTGTTCCGGGGGAGGAAGGTTACAATCAAAGGCGAGGCGCGACCGGTTGCGCGCATCGTAAGGAATCGCGTGTGCAATTTGCAAGCAAGCTATCCTTGACTCCACAATATTTTGTGTGCTACCTGTCGCGAAACCGTATTAGTAGCGGTAGCCGGTCTTTCAATTTATGCGCTGTCCCAAGTGCAGTTGCCAGGAAGACAAGGTCATCGATTCGCGCGGTTCCCGGGAAGGCTCCACCATCCGGCGCCGGCGGGAATGTCTTTCCTGCGGCCATCGCTTCACCACTTACGAGGAAATCGAGCATGAGGGTTTGATGGTGATCAAGCGGGATGGACGTCGTGAGGAGTTCTCGAAGGAGAAACTGCTCGCCGGGGTCAGGAAGTCGTGCCAGAAGCGCGCCATCAGCCCGAAGATCATCGAGGACCTTGTGGAACGGATTGTGGACGAGATTACGGACAAATATGAGCGCGAGGTGCCGTGCATGGCGATCGGGGAGCGCGTGATGGAAGGATTGCGCGACATCGACGAGGTGGCGTATGTTCGGTTCGCGAGTGTTTACCGGCGGTTCAAGGAGGCGACGGATTTTGTGCAAGCAGTCAAGAAACTGGAGGCCGATACATGATTCAACTGAGTTCAGATTGCCTGATGTTCCAGATGTCTTCCGGAGAAACGGTTCCCTGCTCGGCGGAAATGGTCACGATCGAGTTGATCGGCGACGCCGCCTCGGAGCTGGATCCGGATGTGATCAAGCACGCCGCCGCCGCGGTGCTGCATTATTTCAAACATGAACAAGGCCGCACGGCCGTCTCCGTCCCGGAGTTTTCCTCCGCGCTGGAGGCGGTTCTCCGGGGACTCGGCCACACCGTGCTGGCGGAAGGCGACGAAGGATGCGGCAAGAGGCTCGCCCCGGCCGATCTTCTCAAGCTGGCATCCGAGTCCGGCACGGGCTGCGAGCTGTTCTTCTTTCCACGACTCCGCGACGCCCTGCGCCATCAACTGAACCGCTCGCCCGGACTGGTGCGGTTTCATGGATTGCGCGGCTGCGCGAAACAACTCGTCGGCGCCCGGCGCTGGACCACCCGCTGCGAGCGGATGAGCGACCGGATCGTGGATTTCCTTCGCACCAGCCTGTATGCCGAAAGTCCCGGGGACCGCTGCGCCCTTGTGGTGATCTGAGCCATGACCGTGCGGAGCGAAACCACAGAGCCGCGGCAATTGACACAGAATTGACACAAATCGGCAGGGGCGCGTCGCCGTTTCATTCGGTCATCCGTTCCCGGCCGGCTTCCAACGCGCGCATTCCATGAGCAAAACCCTCTTTCAAAAAATCATCGACCGCGAAATTCCGGCGGAGATTGTTTACGAGGACGACCAGGTGGCGGCGTTCAAGGACATCCATCCCCAGGCTCCGACCCATGTGTTGATGGTGCCGAAGAAACCGATCCCGCGGATTGGGGAGGCGAAGTCCGAAGACCGCGAATTGCTGGGGCATCTCCTGCTCCAGGCCGCCGGGGTGGCGGAGAAGCTGGGACTGAAGGAGACCGGATACCGGCTGGTGCTCAATCACGGACCGCATGGCGGCGAATCGGTTCCCCACCTGCACTGCCACATCCTGGGCGGACGTCCGATGGCCTGGCCGCCCGGATAACGGACCGCGGGTCTGTGACACGCACTGAAGTTTGGATATTTCAGGCAGGTCGTTGAACTTTACCGCAATCTTTACCGCGAACTGGGTGGATCCACTCCGGGCGGTTTGCGCCATGGACCGCCTGAAGGCGGGACACCCAACCGGGGTTTCACAACACGCTCTTATTAGTGCGCGGTAAAATTCGCGGCAAAGTCGGGTCGGCAAAATGTCCAAACTCCAGTCCCGCTCACAGAGTCGCGCACCGGAGCAGTGTCATTCGCCGGAGACATTCGGCGGCAGTTCCGCGGTGCCGGGATCGCGTGGTAGTTCGGCGAGATAATCGGGGACCAGTTGGTCCGGGTTTTCGGGCGGCCGTCCGTGATCGAGTTCGAAGGCGCGTTCCGCCAGCACCACGAGAAGGGCGTCCAGGGACTGGATGTGTTGATTGTGTTTCGCGATGAACGATTGAAGCGCCTTATTCATGGAGCTGCGGGAAGCGGGCAATGCGCTCACGATTCTACCCGTAAAACCAAAAGTGCGGCGCGCCCATTCCCGCTCGCGTTCCAGCGTTTCGTTCACCGCCGGAATACTGCCGCGGAAGCCTTGCAGCCGTACAATGGCTGCCCGGCAGGTCCCGGCATCGAGCTGACGGGCGATCTGTTCGAGGTGTGTCACGCCCACGGCCCGGCAGGAAAGGGCGACGAGTTCCGTGATCAGGACGCCGCCGCGGAGGCCTTCGGTGCCGAGTTGGACGGCGTCGAGATAACTTTGAGCGGCCTCGTTCGTCCGCCCCTCTTGCAGGTGCCAGCGGCCTTCGACCGTCAACGCCCGGGCGAGCTTCTTGAAGGCGGCGAGGTCCGGCATGTGTCCGGACGTGAATTCCATGGAGTAGGCGATCGGCACGCGGCACTCGAGTTCGAGCGCTTTGCGGATGTCGTCCAACCGCGCGACGTGATTGGTGACAAACCCGCCAATCCCGGCGGGTTCGCGTGAGGTTGAATCCGGGACGTCGGACAGTCCGTATCGTTCAGCCAATTGCATGGAGTCGTCATTTGCCGGGGCCCGGGCGTCGGGATCCGGCACCTCGGGCAATTGGCGCGCAATTTCGATGAGCCGATCATAGCCGTTCGGGTCGGGAAGGGGTGGAGGTGCGGGTGCCGGAGCGAGGACGATGAATGATCCGACGATGAGAGTCACAACGATCAGGGCACCGGCGATGAGGAGGGGCTTTTTCGGGCTCATGCGTTCAACCAAAGCAAGCGTTGTGGTTCGGGACAACTACAATTCGAGAGTGGATCTGGAACAGGGCGCAGGCACCGGTGTTGGGTGTCCCGCCTTCAGGCGGCCCATGGCGCAAACCGTCCGAAGGCGGCACGCGGAACGCGACCCGGCGATCCCAATCCCATGATGATTTTCCAAACACACTCTGAGGGGGGAAGGGCGGCATTGCTCCATTGGACATTGAAGCGGCGCGACCTGTCCGCCGAAGCTTGAGCGGAGGCGGAACGTCGCGCTCGGTCCGGCTAGTTGATCTCCACGGTCTTCGCATGCCGGGTCGGAGACCGGCGTGCGAAGACCGTGGAGATCAACGTTTGTTGTTGTAGGCGGGGCGGGAGTATTTCCGCTCCGCGAACTCGTGGGCGCGCTGACGGAGGGAGGGCGCCGGAGTCAGGGGTGTCCAGCTTGCGGCCTCGTCGCGCTCGAGAACATTGCACATGGCTTGTTCCCAATCGCCGCGCGGGATGCCTGCGGGCGCCGGCTGGATGGAGCCCTGGATGAGCAGGCCCAGCCGATTGCGGCGTTGAGCGGCACCGGCCAGCTTCCGGCCTTCGTGCAGCAGGTCGAACCTTTCCGCCCCCACGAAGCATTGGCCCGGTGCGTCCGATTGGCGGCAGGGTGAAAGGTCGGTGGGAAGGCTCAATGCCTTGAAGGCTTCATGGATCCATTCGTGCATTCTCCGGTAACTGTCCACTGCGGACATCCGGTACCAGGGATCGTTCGGAGGCACCACCACACTGTAGGTCCAGTCGGCGTCATGCGGGACGAGCCCGCCGCCGGTCGGCCGCCGGATGAGCGGCCGCAACGGGGTGAGACGCTCGACCTCGGCATGTTTCTGGAAATAGCCGAACGTCGCCGCGGGTTGCGTCCAGCCGTAGGAACGGAATACGCGTTGGCCGAGTTGCGCGGCCGCCTCGAGCAGGGCTTCGTCCCAGGCCATGTTCAAGGCTGGTTCTCCAAGGCCGGAGTTCAGCAGATACCAGTCGGATTCAGGTTTGGACATGCGTGATTCTGGTGCTTATGAATTCGATGGCGCGGGGATCAGCGATCTGACACCGATTTCCGGCCCGTGGGGCAGAGGTCGAGGAGTTCGCAATGCGGACAGTCCGGTTGACGCGCGAAGCAGCGGCGGCGTCCGTGCCAGATCAGCCAGTGGCTGAACATCGTCCAGTGTTCCCCCGGGATCAACTTCCGGAGATCGTTCTCGATCTTCTCCGGCGAACTTTCACGCGTGAGCCCGAGTCGATGAGACAGCCGCGCCACGTGGGTGTCAACGACGACACCGACGCTGATGTTGAATGCATTTCCGAGCACCACGTTCGCGGTCTTGCGGCCGACGCCATTCAGGGCGACGAGTTCATCGAGGGTTTGGGGCACCTGACCGTCATGACGTTCGAGCAAGGATCGACAGCACGCCTGGATGTTGCGCGCCTTGTTGCGGTAGAGGCCGATGGAGCGAATGGCGTCTTCGAGGGCCGACGGGGTGGCGTTCGCAAAGTCGGCGGCGGTGCGATACGTCCGAAACAGGGACTCCGTGACGCGATTGACCTGACGGTCGCTGCACTGCGCGGAAAGAATGGTGGCGATGAGCAGTTCGAGCGGGTTGCGATGCTTCAGTTCGCAATGGGCGTCCGGATACGTTTCCTGGAGCCGTTGAATGATCCGGTGCAGGCGTTCGCGCCGGGCCGGCTGGGATTCCCTTGCCATGGGTTCAAAAACCGCGCGCCGGCCGGCCTTGGGTGGAGCCGTCCCGTTGGGTGGCGGAGGGACCGTGAAACGACATAAGCACCTGTTCCAAAAACCGAAGGGGTCCCGCTTTGCCGGACAAGGCTATCAGACGAGTTCGGGTTCCTCAATCGCCACGGGTGGCGCGCTCAGCACGGTGCCGTCCGCCGCCTCGGGGTATTCGAAGATCCGGCCCTCGAAATTGCGGATGACGACGCGATCCGAGTTGCGGCTGAGGACGTAGTCGGGGTTGACGGGGATCTTGCCGCCGCCGCCGGGGGCATCGATGACATATTGCGGCACGGCGTAACCGGAGGTGTGACCGCGCAGACCCTCCATGAGTTCGAGGCCCTTTCGGACGCTGGCGCGGAGGTGGGCGGAACCCGAGATCAGATCGCACTGATAGAGGTAGTAGGGTTTGACGCGGCACATAAGGAGTTTTTGCATGTGCGCGCGCAGGGTGGTCAGGTCATCGTTCACGTGACGGAGGAGCACCGACTGGTTTCCAAGCGGGATGCCGGCATCGGCGAGCCGGCCGAAGGCGTCCCGGACCTCGGTGGTGAGTTCGCGCGGGTGATTGGAATGCACACTGAGGAACAGCGGATGATGGCGCTTCAACATGGCGCACAGTTCGGGAGTGACGCGTTGCGGCAGAAAGATGGGAATGCGCGATCCAATGCGGAGAAACTCGACGTGGGGGATTTCGCGCAGACGGCCGAGGAGATGGTCCAGCTTCTCATCGCTGAAAAGCAGAGGGTCACCGCCGCTCAGAAGCACGTCGCGGATGGCGGGGGTGTTGCGGATGTAATCGATCTGTTCCTCGAACCGTGGATGAAAGTCGTAGCCGGTGGCATTGCTGACGAGGCGTGAGCGGGTGCAATAGCGGCAGTAGGCCGCGCAACGGTCGGTGACGAGGAAGAGAACGCGATCCGGGTAGCGATGGACCAGGCCGGGCACCGGGCTGTGGGCATCCTCGCCGCAGGGGTCCGCCATTTCCCAGGGCGCGGTGTGCACCTCCTCGATCCGGGGGATGACCTGCCGCCGGATGGGGCAATTCTCATCGGCGGGATCGATCAGGTTGAAAAAGAACGGGGTGATGCCGAGGGCGAGCCGGGTGTTGGCCAGTTGGGTGCCGGCATGCTCCTCCGGGGTCAGCGTGGGCATCAACCGTTGAAGTTGATCCAGCGTGGTGATTCGATGCTTGAGCTGCCATCGCCAGTCGTTCCATTCCTCGTCCGGGATGTCCTTCCAAAAACCCCGGCCGGCCGGCCGAAATTGCTTCAATTCGTCAAGGCGGGCGTTGGTGAAGTTGTCCCCGGAATTCGCCGGTGCGGATGCTTTGCGCATTGTGCGCGAACTATAAATGGGGGTGAAGACGTGTCAAGGGACGCCCGGCAAAGGATTGGATCCAAACCGAATGGCGCATCATGGAACACGCCGTCAGCGGGGAAAATTCAAGGAGATCGGGAGCTGCCGCCTCCTCCGGTTTCGCCGGCGGGCGATCCCGGTTCGCGCAAACGAAGTTGTTCATCGAGTGCACGGAGGTCCTGGAGGGTGGCGTTGATGAGCACGTTCAAATTGGGAGGCACCCGGCCCTTTCCCCGGATGGGGTTGTGCATGCGCACGCGGCGTTTCAGATATCCATCGATCAGGTTGGCGTATTGGGTGACCAGTCCGGTGAAGTCGGACGTGACGCGCCCCTCGAGGATGCGCAACCGTGAATGCATGGCCGAGAGGACCGGACGTTGTTGGGCGAAGTTCCATTCGCCGATGATGCGGGGCAGGCGGACGGTAAACTCGCGGGGAAGTTCATCAGGACTGGATCGGACGCGGACGGTGGCGGTGAGGGAGGCGGACAACTGGCGCCAGCTTTCATCGGCGGACCAGCGTTGATCGGCCTGGCGTCCGGTGAAGGAAATCTGGGCGAGAGCCCACCATTTTTCCACGTCGATGAGGCGCTGGAAGTGGGGCTTGAACGCCTCGAGAAATGCGGTCTGCCAGTTCAGGGTTTGAGGCAGCAGGGCGAGCATGTTTTTCAGGCACTGGGGGCCGTCAGGGAGGCGGAGCAGCTCGCGAACAAAGAGATGGACCGAATCGTGATAGCGCAGGTCGTCCTCCCCGGCCAGTTGGAGCCGCGTCGGCCAGCTCAGTTCATTGAAGGTGAGCGGCGGGTGTTCCCCAAGCCGTTTCCGGACTTCATCGAGCGGTTGGGAATACCGTCCGGAGCGGGCGGGGATCGGGAGGGGACTGGCCATGAGGGATGAGAAGGAGGTGCCCTGAAGGACGAGCGATCCCCTGTCGTCCACCTGCAGATGCGCGCTCATCCCCTCGATGAGCCACTCGGGAATCTCCGCCGGCCGGCCGGTGCTGTAACGGTTGGACATTTCCATCAGAAGCACCTGGACCATGGCGCGGATCAACCGGTCCTTTTCCACTTCGGTGGGGACGACCATTTGATAGCGCCAGCCGTCCGGGTGCCGGGTGACGCCGCCGCCGATGGAAGGGTTGTCCCGAATGACGGGTTGCAACGTGATGTAGATCTGCTCACGCCACTCGTCCCGCAGGTCGAGCGTCTCCAGGAGCGCCTGCTTGATCCGCTCACAGGAGACCGCGAGAAGCTCCGGATCGAGTTGGAGCCTGTTGTTGCCCGGCGGACGATAGGCCGGAGGCGCGATGGAGGTGGGATGCGGCGGGGCGGCCACCAGGAATTGACGCGAACGGCTTTGAATCGAGCGGTTGGGATCGACCGGCGCCGACTCCAGCGCACCCGACGTCCCCAGGATGAGACCCGGGATCAGGAGGACGTCGATGATTCGAAGGCGGCGCATGGGGAGTGGGGGACGGCGCGGTGATGGTCTTCAGTCGGCGGCGGGCTTGGGTTTGCCGGGGGCCGATTCCCCGGACGGTGCCGGCTTCTTTCCGGCATCCGGAGCAGTCTTGGAGCCGCCGCCCTTGGCGGTGTCCCCGCTCTCCTTGCGCGCCGACTCCTTGTAGTTGTCGCTGCGGTAATCGGTGATATAGAAGCCGGAACCCTTGAAGATGAGGCCGGCGCCCGCGCCGATGACCCGCTTGACCCGCCCCTTTCCCCAGCGCTTCTGCGGGCAAAGTTCCCTGGGGCAGACCTTCAGAGGCTGCTCCGCAATGGGCTGAAATTTCTCAAACTCGTGTCCGCACTTCGAGCAGACATATTCGTAGGTCGGCATAGGGGTTCCTTAATACTCAGTGGACAAAAGCAACGTCAAGGGGTGCCGGACAGGATTCCGGTCCGTTCACGGACGCGCCTTCGCCCGCAATCGGGTGCTCGTCCGGCCATCACCCGCCGATGCAACTCATGGTGCGTTCCGGCTGCACGAAGCCTTCTTCACCGATATGGTGTCGCGCCTCCTTCTGCCACGCCACGGCGCGCAGGTAGTCGCGGAGTTCCTCGTCGTCCACCCCCCCGCGCAATCGGTCCCTCAAATCGTGTTCGGTCACGCTGAACAGGCAGGTGCGGATGTTTCCGTCGGCGGTCAACCGGACACGGTTGCAATGACCGCAGAAAGGTTCGCTGACCGGCGCGATGATTCCGATCTCGGCCCGGCTGCCGGCAAACGACCAGCGGCGCGCGGTTTCGGCGGGATCGTCCGGGGCCACCGGCAGCAGTTCGTGGTGCGCCCGGAGTCGTTCGAGGATTTCCCGGCCCGGGACCACCAGTTCCTTGAGCCACGCCCTCCCGGAGTCCAGGGGCATGAACTCGATGTAGCGAAGGCTGAGTTCCCTGTCGCGCGCGAAGTCCGCCAGAGGCTCGATCTCGTGATCGTTGAGGCCGCGGATGATCACCGCGTTGACCTTGACCGGATTCAGTCCGAGGTCGCGGGCGAGGTCGATGCTCTCCAGGACCTGCCGCAGACCGTCGCGTCCGGTGATCTTGATGAAGTTGGCGCGGTCCAATGAATCCAGGCTGAGGCTGACCCGGCGCAGTCCGGCCTCCTTCAACGCGCGCGCCTTCCGGGGAAAGAGAAAGCCGTTGGTCGTCAGTGCCAGATCGGTGAGTCCGTCGATGCCGCTCAATCGGGCGACGAGGATTTCGAGATCGCGCCGCAGAAGAGGCTCGCCGCCGGTGAGGCGGACCTTGCGGATGCCCAGATCGACGAAGAGACGGACGACGCGTTCCAGTTCCTCGAAGCTCAGGAGGCGGTCCCTGGGCTGCCACTCCCGGAGGAGGGGCGGGCCGGGAATCGGACGTCGGCCAGCGGGAAAGCGGGTGCGATAGAAGTTGGCGGCCTCCTCGGTTTCAGGCAGGCAGTAGGCGCAACGAAAATTGCAGCGATCCGTAACGCTGACCCGCAGATCCCGCAGCAGGCGGCCATGAGAATCGATCAACAGGGTGGAATCGGTCATTCCGGGGACGGAGTGGAACTCTCGATCTTGACCTCCCCGTCCTGTCGCAACTCCACATTGAGATCCACGTTGGTTCTTGGCATCGGAGCCGGCATGAGGGTGCCTTCCATAAGCTTTTCGGCCCCCTTCTTTTCCTGGCCGTAAATGCCCTGGCGGATCCATTCCAGACGGCGGGCGACCGAGAGTTCATCCCGAAGCCGGCGCACCTGTTCGCGGAGCACGGCGAGGTCGTTGAACTGCCGTTCGAGTTCGGCCTTTTCGCGTTGGAGACGTTGCAATTCCTCGAGCAGAAACTCGCGGTCGCCCTCGGTGGCTTCGAGCTTGCGCTGGGTCAACTGGATCTGCGTCTCGAGGTTGGCCATGGTCGTGTTGAGGTCCACCATCCGGGTGGTGAGATTGTCGTTCTGGCCTTCCAGTTCGGCGATCTTGGTGTCGCGCTTGGCCACCTCGGCGGCGGCGGCCTCGGCGGCGGTCCGGGCGTCGGCCTGCGATTTGGCCAGGTTGGCCGAAACCTCGGTGAGGTTGTTCGAGAGTCGCTCGAGTTGAACCGTCCGGCTTTCCAGGTTGGTGTACAGCATCTGGTTGGTCATCTTCATATTCTCCAGATCCGCGTACACCCGCACCAACCGGTTGGAGTGTTCCTCAATGATCTTGTCCTTCTCCCCGACGTGCTCAATGGCCTGCTGGTGCCGATAGAACAGGCCGATGCCCAACCCCACACAAACCAACAGCAGCAGGACGCTCAAGATTTTGGCGCTCATATTCCGGGAACATTGAGCACAATCGCCCTCGTTGGCAAGTCTATCCGTCCAGTCTATCCGTCCAGCCGGAGGGCGTTGCCCCTTGATTAACAGCCGGCGAAGCCTAGAGTGTGCGCATGGACATCCCCAGCGAGATTCCGGTGATGACACTGCCCAACGCCACTCTCTTTCCCCAGGCGTTGCTCCCGCTTTATATTTTCGAGCCGCGTTATCGTAAAATGCTCGCCGATGCCCTCCGCACTCACCGCATGTTTTCCGTGGCCATGCAAAAACCCGGGCGCAAACGCGAGATGCCCTCCCCTGTGGCGGGTTTGGGCCTCATCCGTGTCTCCGTGGACAATCGCGACGGCACCTCCCATCTCATTTTGCAAGGCATGACCCGGATCGAATTGAACGAGACCGTCCGCTACAAACCCTACCGCATCCAGCGCATCCGCCCCATCGTCACCCCTCCCAGTGACAGCGTGATGGTGGATGCCCTGATCGCCAAGGTTCGGGAACTGGTCCGGGAACGCATCGAAAACGGCGTTTCGTCCCCGCTGGCCCCGTTCGCATCGAGCGGTGTCCTCCCCGAAGACAGCCCTCCCGGACTCCAGCAGGCCTCCTCCAAGGACATGCTGCGCTATCTGGACGAGGTCCAGGATCCGGATCAACTGGCCGACTTGGTTTCCTGCGCCCTGCTCCCCAATGCCATCCAGCGCCAGACTCTGCTCGAAACCATCGAAATCGAACGCCGCCTCAAGCGGCTGGTCCAATTTCTCATGGGCGAAATCCAACGCCTCTCGAAGGGAGGTTCCCATGGCGCCTGATTCGGCCAGCCCGGCCCATTCGGGCAAAGACCCCGAGCGGCAGCCCGCCGCCTCGAGGGAGGAGGTTCTCGGAGCCCTGTTCCCCGGCATGATCGCCCAGCTTTCCACCATGGCGCTCATGTTCCTCGGCCAGATCCCCAACCCCGAGACCGGCAAGTCGGAACACAATCTCGATGGGGCCAGGCTGTTCATCGATCAATTGGAGATGATCGCGATCAAAACCAAGGGCAATCTGACTCCGGAGGAAAACCGCCTCCTTCAGGAAACCCTCACCATGCTCCGGCTCGCTTTCGTCGAAACCACCAATGCCGGCAAGACGCCCACACCTCCAGCGGCCTCGACCCCGCCAACACCCGCCGCTCCCGGGGAACCCGCCTCCCCTCCGCCTTCCGCCGACAACCCGCCCGCGCCCGCTTCAGACCCCGGCCGGGAATCCTCTCCCAAGCGATTTACCAAAAAGTATTGACCCCCTCCTCCGCGCGTGGAGTGCCGGCGCCGTTGTCCCTGCACTTCGTGGTTCTCGCCGCATTGCAATCATGCTGACCCTCCTGATCCTGAGCGACGTGCATTACGCCGGTTCGGCGGAACGGGCGCGGTCTCATGACTATGAAACGCGCGGCGTGCCCAGCCCCCTCCTCCGGCGCGCCGTCCGGACCTACCGGCACTTCGTCTGGCTGCGCGATCCCTTCGCTCATAATCACCGTCTCGATTGGTTCCTGTCCGAGGAACCCGCCGCGGACTTCGTCGTCGCCAACGGCGACTTCAGTTGCGACACCGCCTTTGTGGGGGTCAGCGACGATGCCGCCTGCGCCAGTGCGCGGGAATGTCTTGCAAAACTTCGGGAGCAGTTCGAACCGGCGTTCGAGCCGGTCATGGGGGATCATGAACTCGGCAAGTTGAGCATGGTGGGGCGCCAGGGCGGGATGCGATTGGCGAGCTGGC
>DATKEE010000049.1:0-5116 GCA_035544555.1 Candidatus Methylomirabilota bacterium | reverse complement strand
TCTGAATTTGATCTGGCTTCAGTTTCCTCTTCTTCCCCGTTGCGCCTCGCCAGAAAGGTTCCCTTTTCTCCCCCTTCCGAGCCGCTCCGTTCCCAAAAACCCGCATACATGTCCCCGGACATCTCGCCCTCCAAGCCAAAGAAATCATCCGTAGCCGCAATAATATCGATCGTCAGCGTGTTGCCTGATACAACGCCATTGGTGAAACTCCCCTCGCCGAATGGATGCGAGGTTGAAGTAGTCGGAAATGTCTTGTTGAATGACCAATTGCCCGTGACTGGCAGTGTACTAGTGGCGAAAGACAATTCCCCCGTGATGACTAGATTATCCAGCCAGTCCCACGCCCTGTACTCCCAGATGCCGGAGGGCTCCGGGGAAGGCGGGTCTTCCGCGGCGTTCTGCTTGACAGCGGTAAACGATCCTTGGACCAGCGTCGCCCGGACCCCATCCCAACTCCACTTTCCCAGATACTTGTTGCCGAGCAGCCAGCCGTGCAAGAAGACGTTGTTGTCCACCCACTCGGGCTTCAGATTTAAGACCATCCGCGGCTCGCCGATTCCTCCTGTGACACTCCCCACGCCAAGCTGCGGTCCAAGATCATCGTCAGTATAATCTCCCACCGCGTACAGCTCCCTTGTTCCGCGGATGGAACCGTTCGTGCCCCAGAGTGAGAGTTTGCCCGTTACCGCAAGCGTGCCTTCCAGGTCATAACCCCGGTACTCGTAGCTGCCGGCGTACGACGGTGCATCCGTCCAGATCACCCGGTAAAAGGTCGGCACGTTGACCGTCACGCTGTTGCTCGCCGCCGTCAGCGCCGTCAAGTTCGTGAGCGCATCAAATGTGTTCCACGGACCATCCGCCGAACCCGCCCATTCGACGCGGTAGGTGGCATTGCTCACGCCATTGGTCCAAGCGAGTTGGCCGGATCGATCGAACGAGGTGATGACGAGCTCCGCCGCGATCACACTGCTGACAACCAGCAGCACAACCAGAAATGGAAACAGCTTCTTCTTCATGACGGCTCCTTTGGATCGAGGGGATTGAAGTTACCGTGCATCAGCCCGGGTAAAGCGCAACCCGGGTCTCGAATCGCGAAATCTATGCTGCAGACTCGTGGGTGGGGACAAGGTCGCGCTTGGGATCGATGCCCCACTTTTCCGCGGCGCGCTCGAGATCCGGGTAAAGGGCCCATCGATCCGGCAACGATTGACCCGTGTGTTCCGGATTGCCGCCCTTGAGTGCCATGCAGCCGGTGTTGTCGCCGATCTCCATGATCTGCTGAATTTCCCCGGGAGTGAGCGTGACCTCGGGCAGCGAGGCCAGTTCGTCCACCTTGGATTCGATCGACCGGGCGGACGGTCCGGTCTCCTGGATGAGGGTGGGAATGACGCTCTTGACGGAGGGAAAGGAGAGGTTCCAGGCGCAGGCCAATTGAAGCAGGGTGAGCCCATGAGCCCGGGCAATGGGGCGTAGCTTTTCGATTTTTTCGTTTCCGGCCTCGACCCATCCCGCGGGCCGGAAGGAGCGGTGATCCTTGTTTCCGAACTCATGGCCGGGTTTCACATCGTCGTGGAAGAGGCCGCCGTAATCCACGACCCGGGTCATGACGTTGACGTCGTGTTGGGTGGCGGCGGGAAGGCTGAGATGGCCGGGCCAGGGTTCCAGGGGATTGAGGATGATCATCGCCCAGTCGATCAGCGCGGCGAAGCGCTCGAAGCACAGGAGCAGATCGAGGGTGAAGCCGTTCGCGGGTCCGGGCGCGACCCCGAGGTGATCCGTAAGGCCGGCCTCGCGGACGGCGTCCATCGACTTCCAGACGGCCTCGCTGGAGTAGCCGGTCGAGTCGGGGTTGTGGAGAAGCAAGAGATCGAACCGGTCCACCTGGCAGCGTTGCAGGGCCTTCTCGGTGGCCATGCGCAGGTAGTCGCGATACTCCCCGGGGGGACGCAGCGAGGGATCGGTGAATCGCGGAAATCCTTTGGATCCCTCCCGTTGGCCGCGATAAAAATCGTGGCCGACGGCCTCAACGAGGCAGTAGGAGTCCCGGGGAATCCCGCGCAGGGCGCGCCCGAGAAGTTCATCGGCCTGGCCGGCGCCATAGACGTCGGCGGTCATGAATGTTCGGATGCCGCGTTCGTAAGCGCGTTGAATCAGTTGGAGGAAGCGGTCCTCGGCAAGGGCTTCACCGAAGTGCATGAAGCGTCCGCCGCTCCAGATTCCGTAGGCAGTGCGAGTCGGTTGCATGGCAGATGTGGGGTATTCCGTTGACCGGACGAGGGACATCAAACGGAATCGGAACGGAGTTGGCAAGTATGGGAGGAGGGATAGGGGTGTTTTGTCGGGGAACGGAAAATCAGAGCGTCGTGACCTCCGCTGCTACGCGATGGAATGGGCGTGACGCGCCCGCAGCCGTGAAACCCGGTGGATGCAGGTACCCAAATCCTGTTATGCCTGTAACAAGAAGTTGTACCGATGCTTTCACCCACTTTCGATCACACCCTCGGTGGCATGGCGTCCGCCTTTCGGCTTGCATTCAGGCGTCCTGAACCGGAGCATCGGGCAACGTTCCAAAAAGTTCAATTCCAACCCATTTTGATGCCTTTATGAAAATGATTCTCGCCTCGCTTTTGGTGGCGGTGGCGCTTTGTGGCGCCGCCGGTCACGTTTCCGCCGCCGACCTTGAACGGTTGGCCGGCACCTGGTCTGTTGAGAAGACGAATGAAGAAGGGCAGAAATACAAACAGGTCTTAAAGATCGACGGGGACGCGTTCACGTTTCGCATCGTGGGCGGGGATGGATCGCCGTCTTTGTTTGCCGAGGGGAAGGTTGAATTGAAGCGGACCGGTCCGTTCTCCATGGTGCGGTTTCACGACATCAAGGCGGGTGGCAGCCAGAGCGATCTGCAACCCGCGGATGAGGATTACAGCGCGATCTACCGGCTGGGATATGACACGTGGAGTCTGGCGGTCAACTTCGACCGTTATCGCGACAATCAGCAACCTTCCGTGGATGTTTACAAGCGGGTGAGGGAGTAGGGTTGAAGGGCCTTTCGGCGGTCATTGGCCGGGATCCGGTTGCGTTTCTTTGCTGGCGGATTAAGCTGGAAACGATCATGAACACATGGCGGCCCATACTGGTGACACTGTGCCTGATCCCGGTCCTGATGACGGGATGCAGGGAAACGCCGGTGCCTGAAGCGCCCGAGGGAACTTCCGAAGCCGGAAAGGAACAGGCGGTGACACCCGTTCGACCGCCCGAGCTTCCGCCTGAAGAGTCTGGAACCCGGGTCGAGGCAATCACGGAGCAGGCCCGATCGATGGTTTCGGGGCTGAGTCAGAACCTGGTGGCCTCGGCCCGCGCGACATCGGATGACACGCTGGCGTCGATAGGCGAGGAGATTCAGGCAAAGGTGATTGAAATGGAACCCGCGCTTTCGACCCACGCGGACTTGAGGCAGACGGTCGAACAGACGCTCAAGGCGTTGGCCGGGGGTGAGGACAGCGAAGTGGTGGGTCTGTATGGGCAGCTCACCGAAGCGAAGCTGACTCCGGAGCAGACGGAGTTGGCGGGGGACTTCAAGGACGTTCTCTCCGCCTTCGTGGTGCAGCGCAACTTTGCCGGCGTCGATGGGGCGGAGGGGGAGGTTTCGCAGATTGTGAGCGCCTTCCGTGACGGCAACGCGGCGGGCGCGATTGTTCCGTTGCAGGGACTGGCCGGGAAGGCATCGCTGACACCAGGGCAGAAGGAACTGGTCTCGTCGCTGGCGGAAAGCTACGCGCCGGCGTTGAAGGGGGCGGGAGAGGCCGTGCAGGAAGGGGTGAAGTCCCTGAACAACCTGCTCGACAGAAACTAGGCGGGCATTCCCCGTGGCATCACGGAAGGATACGCGGCAGGGTGATTGAGACCGTTGTGCCGGCGCCGGAATTGCGTTCGATTTGGAATGTGCCGTTGTGCAGTTCGGTGAGGCGTCGCGCGAGGAACAGACCCAGGCCGGAACCGCGCTGTTCGTGAAGTTTCCGTTCGAACTGCTGATACGCTCCGATGTCGGAGATCTGTTGGGCGGTCATCCCCCGGCCTTGATCGCTCACCACACACCGGAAGTCCTCTCCCTGAATGGTCGTCTCGACGCGCACGGGTGTTCCCGGGCTCGAGAACTTGAAGGCATTGTCGAGGACTTCCCCGATGATTTTCTCGAGGTGTTCGGGCGCGATGGCGAGTTCGGTGTTGGTGAGGGTGCGTTCGAGTCTTAGATCGGCTTGACGCCGCGCCTTTTTGGACTGGTCGATCACGGCGGGCTCGACCACGTCGCGCGCGTGGCTGCGTTGACGTCGAATCGCCTCCAGTTTTTCCGCGTCGGAGGCGAGGACCTCGAGGCTGGCGTAGAGGAGGCAGTTCTGAATCATCCGCTGGAGGCGTAATGCGGAGGTGTGGACATCACGGGCGAGACCGAGGATTTCACCCTCCTCGAGGTGGCGGTAGCCGGTGCTGATGAATTCGGTCATTTCGACGATGACATTGACCGGGCCGAGGAGTTCCTCCGGGAGCGCGGTGCTGATGCTGCCGCGCAATTCAGCCAGCCTGCGTTCGACTTCCGAGCGGATGTTCCGATGTCTGGCAAACCGGGCTTCGATGGCTGTTAGCAGGGCCTCGATCCTGAATGGCTTGGCAAGGTAATCATCGGCCCCCAGTTCCATCCCATGTCGCAGACCGTCCGGATCGGGTTTCCCGGTCATCAGGAGGAAGGGAATGGAGCCAAGGAGTGGATCGTGGCGAAACGCGTGAAGGGTGAGGTAACCGTCCACGCCGCTCATGTTAATGTCGCAGAGGATCAGATGCGGGCGCTCGATCCGGGCTATTCTGACGCCTTCGGCGCCATCGCCCGCCTGGACGGTTTGGAAGCCGTGTTTGGAGAGTGACGCTGACAGCACCTCCCGAAAAGGGACATCATCGTCAATGATCAGGATTTTGCGCATCGGCGGGGGATTCGGTGAGCGCGGCGTGGATGGTCTTGAGCAGGGTGCCGGCGCTGTAAGGTTTGGTGAGAAACGCCTGAACGGGGAGGGACTGGAGATTGCCGAGGCGCGCCTGGGAACCCAGTCCGCTGACGGCGATGACC
>DATKEE010000048.1:0-3010 GCA_035544555.1 Candidatus Methylomirabilota bacterium | reverse complement strand
CCCGGGCAGATCGAGACGGACCTCGTCGGGCATCACCTCGATCCGCGTCGCGCGACCCTCAGCCATCGACTCAAATCGCGCGCCTTCCGCGATCCATTGACGCAGAAGCCCGTGTTCGCGCGAGCCGGGTCGGATCACCTGGCCGCCCTCGTGGGGAACATCGGCCGTCGGCTTCAACAACATCAGGCTTTGATCGACGTCCACGCGGTTGAACCGCCGGCCCGAAATGTCATTGATCAATGCCTGGTAATCGAACTCCGGATCGTATCCTCGCAGCGACAGCTTGAACCCGTTCCTTCCCTTTGCCGATCCATGACACGTTCCCGCGTTGCAGCCCAGCTTGCTCAAGACCGGTTCCACATCGCGCACAAATCCCACGGGCGGGGAATCCATGGTTTTCACGGTCACCGGCAACCGGGCCTCCAATCCCCCGGCCGAGATTCGCACGGTGCCCTCCCCAATGGCGAGAGGACGGACAGTTCCATCCCCGACCTCCAATTGAGGCGACTCCGCGATCCATTCCGCCGCTCCGGTCAGATCGAAGCGTTCCCCGTCCCGGCTTTCGCCCCAGACCAGAACGCGCCGTTCATCGCGCGCGTCGTGAAGCGTGAGGGATTCAGGTTGAAAGCTCAACGAGACCAGGGGCGGGAGCGTTGGTTCCTCAGGGAGGGCGTTTTCGGCGGAGGGGGTCGCGGCCTGGGACAAGAGAGGGAGCAGGCAGGCCATCGAGACGGCCCGCAGAATCGAGGCAGGGCGGGACAATTTCATGTTCGCAAGCTGCGGGGATACGGGGTTCTGCCTCGCATAATGCCATGTTTCAGCCGCGGATCAATGCTCTTTTACCCCCGCCTCGGACACCCTCAAAGACCCAAAGACCCTCCCGGTACTGGCGGCAGCCGTTCCGCAAAGGAAACCACGGTTCCATGATGTCCGTTTGCCGACCGGCCCGCGGCGTTTAAGCCGCTTCGACGTTCGAAGGGGGAAGTGGCGTCCCATCCAGTAACAGCATCCAACTCAAGCGCGCGCGAATCCTGCCCGTCCTGTCACCAGGAAGCGGGGCGGGACACCCCCGCCAACCCGCAGCCGGCTACGCTACCCAGCACACATCGGCCGCGCCTGGACGGTCGTCATTTCAGTTGCGCCGACCGCGATACAAATCGAAGCTTTGCCCATGAGACGGCGCAGGACATTGGTCATTACCACCATCGTCCTCGCCGTTTTCCTGGTCTGCGCGTGGGTGGTCCTCCGTCGCGGCCCTCCTCCCGAAGCACCATTGCCGAATCCAAACGGCTACGATGATCTAATCCGCGCCGCGGCAGGACTGACCCGTCCTGGGATTGACTACAACGCCACCCAGGCCCAGTTGAAGCAGTTCGTAATGGAAAACGCCGAACCGCTCCTCCTTGCGCGCGAAGGTTTGAGCAAGGAATGCCGCACGCCCTTGGGAACCAATCGGTGGGAGGATTCCCTGCTGAAGAGTATGGCAAGGGCGTTTTGCATCGAAGCTCGATTCCTTTCGCTGTCGGGCGACACGAATGCTGCGGCCCGTGCCTGCCTTGACGCAGCGCGAGTGGGGGACATGGGATTCCATGGTGGCTTGTCGATTGATCATCTCGTTGAACTCGCAATTGAGGCGCATGCACTCGATCAACTCGCCCTGCTCGTCGATGGATTGGATGCCTCCCAATGCCGGCTGTTGATCGGGCCGATCCTCGCTCTGGAGCAGGACGATGAGGATCTCAAGTCGATACTGAAGCGCGATCGGGCATGGACACAGCATGCACTCAGTTCAGGAGAGCGACTCCGATTGATGGGCGAGCGACTCCGGTTGATGTGGGAATCGCGATCCTTACGCCTGTCCAGTGGAGCCGTAATGGCCAAGATCAAAGACCGCCGGGTACGAACCCACCGCCAGATCCGGCAACAGGTCGTCGATCTTGCCGTACGTGCTTTCGAACTGGAGAACGGTCGCAGCCCCCTAAGCGCGGAGGAACTGGTTCCTGCTTATCTGGAGGAGATCCCGACGGACCCGGAGACCGGAGCGCCGCTGAATTGGGATTCCAGCGGCGGATACTGAGCCTGCGCTCGTCTGCTCGATGGGCTACGAGACCTCGAAGTCGAGCACCACGTAGGCGTCCGCGTGATCGAGCAGGCGTCCCTTGACTCGCGAATGTTCGGCGTGCTGAACGAAAGCATCGCGGTTCGCGGGTTCCGTGAAGGTCATCACATACCCGTGCGTAAATCCATTGTTCATGGACTCCGGGCTGTTGTTCGCGCCCGCCACGTAGTCCTCGATTCCATCCACGGCTTCCGTCAGATCCAGCACCTCGTCGAACAATTGATCGATCTGTTCCTCGGTGGTGCCTTCCTTAAACTTGATCAGCCCCACATGTTTCACCTTTGGCATGGCCCGGATAGTAGGACCCGGGACTCCAACGGCTCAAGACTTATTCCAAGGGAACCCTTTGCCTGTTCTGACCGCCCCGCCTGGCCGGAACCATCCACCGCGCAGGGATTGCCCAATCCAGGAACCGCGGGGCCAGCCGCCCGCAGTATCCCCACGAACGTCGTTCCCCCTCTGGCCCCGGCGTTACTTTGCCGCCAGTTCCTTCCGGATGGCGCCCAAAACCTGCTCGGAATCGGGCTCGTCCCGCGATTCGAAACGCTGCACAATCCGCCCGTCCCGGCTGATCAAAAACTTGCCAAAATTCCACTTTACCTCGCCCGGAAAAGGGGACTTCGCGCCGGTCAGGGCGGTGTAAAGCGGATGCTTCTCCTCTCCCTTCACCCGAATCTTGTCGAAGAGCGGGAATGTCACGTCGAATTTCGACTGGCAAAACTCCCGGATTTGCTCGTTCGTCCCCGGTTCCTGTCCGCCAAAATCATTGCTTGGGAAGCCCAGCACCACCAGGCCTTCCTCCGCGTGCTCTCGGTGAATCTTCTCAAGGGGCGCGTATTGCCGGGTGAATCCGCACTCGGAGGCCACATTGACCACCAGCAGCACCTTCCC
>DATKEE010000047.1:0-3362 GCA_035544555.1 Candidatus Methylomirabilota bacterium | reverse complement strand
CCAACTACGCCTACGCCCGCTCGCCGCGGACGCTTTGGGTGAACCTTTACGGCGGCAGCACGGTGGAAGCCACGCTCGACGGCGCGGGCCGGGTGCGCATGACACAGGAAACCGAGTATCCGTGGAATGGCCGGGTGCGCGTCACGATGAACGAAACCGAAGGACGCGAGTTCACTCTCAAACTCCGAATCCCGGAATGGTCGAACGAAGCGCGATTGCGGATCAACCGGCGTCCTGAAGCGCTGGGCGCCCGGCCCGGCTCCTACGCCACCCTCACGCGCCGCTGGCAAACGGGCGATGTGCTCGAACTCGAATTGCCGATGGTGACGCGCCTGATCGAGGCGAACCCGTTGGTCGAGGAGACGTTGAACCAGCTCGCGGTCAAACGCGGCCCGCTCGTTTACTGTCTGGAATCCGCCGACCTGCCGGAAGGCGTTCGTGTCGGCGAAGTGAGCCTTCCGCCGGACGTCCAGTTGAGCGCGCAACACGACAGGCACCTGCTGGGCGGCGTGGTCGCGCTGAGCGGTGCCGCCGAAGCGCGCAAGGCCGGCGACTGGAACGGGCGTCTCTACCGCGAGTTGAAGGAAGCCACCGCGACTCCCGTGACCATCCGCCTGGTTCCCTATTACGCCTGGGGCAATCGCGGCCAGGGCGAGATGACCGTCTGGATGCCGCGCGCCCGTTGATCACATGAAACCGTTTCCAACAACCATGAAGACCCGGCTCTTCCTTCTCCTGGTGACGCAAGTGGTGTGTTTGTCACTTCACGCCGCCGACAAGCCCCGCGTCCTCGTGCTGACCGACATCGAAAACGAACCCGACGACGCGCAGTCCATGGTGCGGTTCCTCACCTACTGCAACCATTGGGACGTGGAAGGCCTGGTGGCCACGACATCCATCCATCAGCAGGACAAGACCGCCGCCTGGCGCATTCGTGAAGTCGTTGCGGCCTATGGCAAGGTACGCGACAACCTGCTCATCCATGAGCCGGGTTTTCCCACGACGAACCACCTGTTCTCCGTCATCAAGGAAGGGCCGGCGCTCTATGGCATGAACGCGGTGGGCGAGGGCCACGACTCCTCCGGCTCGGAACTGCTCATCAACGCCGTGGACAAGGAGGATCCGCGTCCGCTCTGGGTGACGGTTTGGGGCGGGCCAAATGTCCTCGCGCAGGCGCTCTGGAAAGTCCGCGCCACCCGCGCGCCCGGGCAGCTTGAGAAATTCGTTTCAAGACTCCGCGTCTATACGATCTCCGACCAGGACGACAGCGGTCCCTGGATTCGTCAGAACTTCACCCATCTGTTCTACATCACCAGCCCCGGCTTCAACGCCGGCGGGGCGTATCATCATGCCACGTGGAGCGGCATCAGCGGCGACTATTTCCATGCCCGCTGCGACGGTGCCGATTTTGAGCTGGTGAGCAATGAATGGCTCGACCGGAACATTCGAAACAAAGGGCCATTGGGCGCCGAATATCCCCGTTGGGATTATCTGATGGAAGGTGATACGCCGTCCTTCCTCAATTTGATCCACAACGGCCTCAGCAATCCCGAGCACCCCTCCTGGGGCGGCTGGGGCGGGCGCTATGAGTTTTATACTCCGCGTTTGCAGAAGTGGCATCTCCAGCCCGAAACCCGTCCGTTTTGGGCGAATGCGGAGGACGAGGTCCTGGGCGTGGACGGCCGCTGGCATACCGGCAACCACGCCACGATCTGGCGCTGGCGGCCGGCGTATCAGAATGATTTCGCCACGCGCATGTCCTGGACGGTGACGACAAACTACGCCGCCGCCAACCATCCGCCATTGCCCAGGCTCGGCCACGCGGACCGGCTCACTGCCAAACCCGGCGAGCGCGTCAACCTCAGCGCCGAGGGAACGACCGATCCCGACGGCGACGCCGTTTCCTACGAGTGGTTCTATTACAACGAGGCCGGCACCTTCCCGCTCTCGAGCGCCCGCTCGGGGCAGCCTCTCGAAATCAAAAACTTCGACCAATCCAAGGCGTGGTTTACCGTTCCGACCGCACGGGTGATGCCCCCCGGCACCGGCACGATGCACATCATCCTCGCTGTGACCGACCACGGCACGCCTCGGCTCACCCGTTATCAGCGCGTGATCGTGGAGGTCAAACGATGAGCTGTTGCGCCACACGCTCCGCTGATTTGAACAGGAGGCGATGGAGACCTGGCGAAGGTGGAAACCAGCGAATTCAAATCGCCGCAAAGGAACGCAGGGAACGCGAAAACACCTCAACCACCGATCCGCTGATTAACTCGCCGCTTTGCAGCCGCCACGCGTTTCGCTACTCTCCCGCGCATGGCGAAAGTGAAATCCTCCGCATCAAAATCCAATGGATCGGCGCTTGGTTTCGAAGCCCAGCTTTGGGCCGCCGCCGACAAGATGCGAGGGCACATGGACGCTTCGGAATACAAGCACGTCTGCCTCGGCCTTATCTTCGCCGAAACAGTAAAGTTCCATGCCTCGCAGCTTGCCAATGAGTGGATTCTGGCTGTGACCGGCGACGCAGTTACGAAGTGGGCCGAGCGTATCGAGTTCCTGCTCACTGGACGCGAGGGAGCTTTCGCACGCGCCACAGCGTTGCGTGAGGAGCTCGCAGGAAAATTGGATTGGCAGCGGGCGGCCGGTGAACTACTTCAAAAACTCGCTATTTCAAAAACCTGAACATGGGAAGTTACGGAACACTTTGCGTCGGTAAATTGGATGTCGGCTCCTGGAAGAGCTGGGTTCCTTTGGAGCCCAGTCTGTTGTTCGTCGCTGCAGACTCGGTGGTCAGGCGCGCGAAAGATCAGGACTCGCCGGGCTTCTTCGGAATGCGCACAACAGCAAAGCAAGCCCGCGGGAGGCTCGACACGCGCGGGATCACGTTTGAGTTTTGCCAACGATTTTTTGAGGAGTTCCGGTCTGAGGTCATTCACGAGTTTATTCCGGACACTTACAACTCTCGGGAGGTCTCGAACCGGTTTCAGTTCGAGGACTACCTGCGGTTCCTGAAAGCTGCGCTTCGCCGGGGTCCAAGTGCGCTCTGGAATGAAAACGATGATTCAAGCGAAGCCATCGACAAGTCCAAGCGCCCGCCCTCTGGGTTGTTTTGCGACGACGCCCAACATTTCGATGACGCGATGTTCTTCCTCCAAGTCAGGCTCATCCTAGAGTTGGCCGCGCCAGAAACGGTCGTCGAACTCGATCTTACTGAATTGCACGGTGGCGGATGGTTGTCGGCTTGCAACCCAAAGGAGTTGTTCAAGGAGTGGTCCCGTCTTCTGCGTCGGCGCATCGAGTTGAACTATCAACTCTACGGTTTCGTTGTCGAAGAAGACCCTCGCCTCGACGCGAGGCTTCGC
>DATKEE010000046.1:0-8705 GCA_035544555.1 Candidatus Methylomirabilota bacterium | reverse complement strand
CGGATGGGTGCGAGGACATTCATGGTTTCGGTTGCCGTGGAACAATGTTCCGGTCCGGGGAAGCAGTTACCGCCGGCGACGGCCGAGCAGAATGCCAGCGATCAAGCCCACCACCAGCGCGCCGCCGCCCGCCAGGTACACCGTGTTCTTCGCGGCGTTCAGCAATGGATTGTCCAGGACGTTCATCGAGATGTGATACCCCGCCAGCAGCCAGCGATCATCCTCCTTCACCAGCGTGGCCGTCCAACGGCTCTCCAACTCGAGATCCTTTCCCAGCAACCGGTATTGCGCGACGGTTCGCCCGAACGACACGCCGGTGTCGTCACCGTGAAGGATCGTCAGTTCATCGGGTGTGGGCGGCAGTTTGTATTCCCTGAAGGCTTCCCGGCCCATCTTCTCGAAGAAGTCCCGCAAGCCCTCATGTCCGCGGCACACCTCGTTGTTCTGCCACGTGATGACCACGTTGGTGTGAACGTAGGGCAGCACCGGGTCCACGTCGCCGGCGGCGATGGCGTCGATGATCCGTGTGCGCAGTTCGCGCAGTTCGTTGTGCGCCGGGTCCTCGACCGGCGGGTCCTGCGCCAGGACGACATTGCCCGCGAGCCAGCCGCCGAGGACGGCGATGAACAGCCCGATTGATCTGCTTTTCATGGGTTCCTTTTCCCGGATCCTGACCCCCGGGATTTCTGGTTTGATATGGTTTCGTTGATCGCTTCGACGGCGGCAGTTTCCCGGTTCGTTTCTTCCAATTCAATCCATCCTTCATCCCCGTGAACCACAATCCGCGCGCCGTCTCGAATGCGTGTCGTGGCCTCCGCGACGCCCAACACCGCCGGAATGCCGAACTCGCGGCAGATGACGGCGGCGTGCGACAACAGGCCGCCCGTCTCCGTCACCACGCCCGCCACGCGATCCAGCACCGGTGTCCAGCCCGGATCGGTGAACGGACAGATCAGTATCGCGCCGCGCTCCACGTGCAGCGCGCTCTCGATGTCACGGGCGACCCGCGCCACGCCGCGCGCCTTTCCCCCGCTGGCCGCGATGCCCCGCAACGCGCCGCGCGCCGTTTCCGCCCCGTGGCTGAACCGCGCGCCGATTTCATTGGGCGCCTTGAAATTGCGGAACGCCTCGTAACGCTCGCCCGCCCGTTCCACATTGGAACGATCCTCCGCAAGGATCTCCTGAAAGGTCATGAAGAAGACATCGTCGCCCAGCCCCCGCTGTTCCGCGATGGCCAGGACGTGGCGGCGGATCAAATGATACATGCGGCTCGACAGATCCCGCATTTCCTCGCGCAACCACAGGAATCGGCGAAGGCGGTTCAGCTTTCGAACAAACGCGCGCCGCCGGTGCCAGGGCAATGCCTCCAGAGCCCGCGCGCGCGCCTCCTCGAAGCCTGGCCGCGAATCCACTGCCGCCTGATCCGCGTGCGCCCTCAGCAGTTGTTCCACCCATTCCGCGTCCTCATCCCAACGCGGCGCGCGAATGTCCAGTTCGCGTCGGCCGCGATGCGCGAACCGCCGCTGGATCGGACGGATATCCCATTCCCCGCGGGCCGCCATCTCCCGCATCATCCGCGTCGGATCCAGATGTTGCAGAGGCGGCAACGCGGACACCAGCGCGGGATAATCGGCCTCCGGAAACGCGTCCATGAAAGCCATCTTCGCCAGCGACGCGCAATAGATCGTCCGGAAATAATGAGTCTCCGTCGTCCGGTAGGCTTCGTGAATGAGTCGCTCCAGGGCCGCCGTCGCGTCAGCCGCCACCGGCTGAAATCCCCGGGTCAACCTCTCGAACCCGCCGGCCAGCAGTTCGCGGTCGATCCGCTCCTGCTGTTTCCAGATCCGTTGGATGGCGGCCACCGTCGGCAGCGCGCGCACGACGCCGGCCAGCGTGACCGGCGTGCATTGACCGTCCCCTTCGTACGTTCCCTCCACGCCCAGATCCCGATCAAACTCCCGCTCGACGAAACCCGGCAGTCGCGCGAGACATTGTTTGACCGCGCCCAGATTCCAGTAAGGTCGTCCGAAGAAAAGCCGGCCCGCCTGAAAGTCGCCTTGCAACAGCCGCATCTCGCGCAGAAACCCCTTGAGCGCATCCTCCCAGATGAAATCGTAAAGCGACCACATCAACGGCGTGCACACCGCGCACGAAACACCGCCGTCCCGGAAATCCGCGTTGGTCCATTCCCCGGTCCCGGGCGCGAACTGGATGCGCGTCACCGGCCTCGCCTGCAACACAAACAACCGCCCCCGCTCGATCGCGAACTCGATGTCCTGCGGCGCGCCCAGATGACGTTGAATCGCCCGCGCGGTCCGCTCAATCTCGGGCGCGTGCTTGCGCACCAACGGATGTTCGGCGGGCAATGCCGGACGGCTCCCCGCCAGCAATCCGTCCGCGATTCCCTCACAGGCCTCGATGACAACCTCCTCCGCGCCCGTGGCCGGATTCACCGTGAACACAACCCCCGCCAACTCCGGCTGAATCATGCGCTGCACGATCACCTCCATCCGCAACGCCTCCTCGTCCACCCCATGATGCCGGCAATAGTCCCGCACCGACGCCGCATGCAGCGACTCGCGGCACAGGCGCATCGCCTCCTCGACCTCCGCCGCCGTGCGCAGATTCAGAAAACTTTGGAACTGCCCGGCAAAGGACACGTCGCGCCCGTCCTCCATCGACGCGGAGGAACGCACGGTCACGGGCGCGCCCAGAATCGCCAGCGCCTCCGCCGTGTCCGAAGGCGAACAGAGAAAATCAGGCACGCGAAACCCGGCAAGCTGGAGCGCCATGAGCGTCCCCGCCTTGCCACCAGTGCCGGCCGGCGGGGTGTCAGTAAGCGATCGCATGAGTCTCCTCGCGGGCTTCAATGTCGGGAACGAAACACGGCATGTCCGCAAACGGAGTCGGCGGCGCCATGTCCGGGCCGATGTGTGTGAATGCGCGGCCGGCGGAGGCGGAAGTAAACCCGTGCCGCAGCGCCATCGCGGTCACACGGGAGACGTGCTCCGTCGTCACCGACCCGGTGAAGTGGCTGTCCCGCACCCCCTCGAAGGCGAGCAACAGCGCCTCGGCCATGCAACCATAGACCTGGCCGCGTGGCAGCGGGAACCCCGCCAGCCCGAGATCCTCACCCCCGGGCAGCGCGGCAATCCCGCCGTGAAACAAGCGCAGATCCGGACGTGACTTCGCCATCCCGGCCTGCAGCGCCGACGGCACGGATACATCGCACACAATCGCGCCGGGCTTGAAATGCCGCTCGGACAGCGGTGCATCAACGGCGTTCAATGCCACCATCACCACGTCGCCCTCAGCGACCGCGTCGAGATCGGTCGTGAGTGAGGCGCGGGGAATCCTTCGGGCGAGTTCCCGCAGGCGCAACCGCGAGCCCGGACGCGTGCTGCCGACCAGCAGGGTCCGTCGATGATGCGGCGCCAGCAGTTCGGCGCACGCCCGGCCGATGTTTCCCGCCGCTCCGACCACGACCAGCACCGATTCGCGCGGACTGATGCCAGTGTCTCGTTGGGCGTGTTCGACCGCCTGCGCGGCAAGCGCGACGGAGTAACTGTTGCCGCTGGTCACGCCCAGCCCGCGGGCGTCCAGTCGAAGTCCGTTGAATGTCACGATCGAGGTGTATTGGGCGAGCGACACGATCCGGCAATCGAGCGAGCGGGCCAGGTCCACCCCCTTTTGAACCAGCGCTCGCGGCAGGGAGGTTTGTCGCGCGTCGATGCATTGCTTGACCCAGCGCGAGGTGAACGGAATCAGGATCGGTTGGAATCGGACCCTCGCCCCGGTGATCGAGCGGATGTCCACCGGGTTCATGGCAACCGGAGCGACGCGCGTCGCCAGATGTTCCAGCAACGCCTCCCTCCGGTCAGCCGGCTGGTCAACGAACCCGGGCTCGAGCGATGCCAAATCCTCAGAGTCCACCAGATGGCACAACCACGACGCGGCCACCGCCGGCGTCGTCAATCGACGGCGTCGATAGCCCGGCTCGTCGTGCGCGGCAAACCTTGCATCCGGACGCGCCAATCGATTTCCAGATGCCGTTGGGGAGGAACCTCCGGGGGGCAGAAACGCGGTCAAGCCCGGCGCGTCCCCGCGACCGAGCCGCGCGCACACGTCCTCGAGGGCGGCCAGAGTTTGTTGAATCTCCCGGTCCCCAATCAGCGCGGAGGGTTCCAGCCGCAACGTGAAGCGGTCGCTCAACGTGGGCGCCGCGCGAATGCGATGAACATTCAGCAGATAACCCATGACCATCCAGACCAGATCCTCCTGTGCGGTGAGAAACCGAAGCAGAAAACTGCGCGACGACGTCATTCGCCGGAACTCGAGACCGATCATCAATCCCCTTCCGCGCACCCCGGCGATCACCTCCGGATGTCTCGCGGCCAGCCCGCGCAGCCCGGCCATGAGTTCTCCGCCATTCTTCTCACACGACGCGATCAGCGGCTCATCGATCAACTCGAGTGTCTTCAAAGCCAGCGCGCACGAAAAGTCATCCTCGGCAAACGTGCTCGTGTGCCGCAGATCGAACGTGTCCACGTAACGCTCGCGCCGGATCAGGACCGCGGAAATCTTCGCCAGTCCGCCGCCGAGAGCTTTCGAAAGCACGACGTAATCCGGCCGGACGCCCAGGGCATCGCACGCCAGAAAACGACCGGTGCGTCCCAGGCCGGTCTGGCATTCGTCGGCGATCAGCGGAATGCGATGCTCCGCGCAAAGCCGCGCGGCCCGCTGGACGAATTCCGGATTCAACGGACGCACGCCGCCTTCGCCCAGGATGGGCTCGAATACAAAACCCGCCGGATGCTTCACCCGCTCGAACGCCGCCTCCAAATCCTCGATGGAATCCGGCGCCACACGGACCACTCCCGGCTCGGGCAATTCGAAGGATTCCCGGTAATCGGGATGCGCGGTCAGTTGCAGCGCGCCCAGTGTCTTGCCGTGAAAGGCGCCATCCAGCGCGATGAATGCCCGCCCGCCCGTCTCCAGCAACGCGTGCTTCATCGCCGCCTCGATCCCCTCGGTGCCCGAGTTGCCAAAAAGAACGCAATAATCCCCGGACGCGCGACGCGACAATTCACACGCCAGTCGCGCGGCGTATTCGCGACGCGAGCCCTGCGCGTGCACCGGCCGGCCCGTTGCGAGCAACCGTTGCGCTTCGGCCACCAGCGCCGGATGCGCGTGCCCGAGCAGCAACGATCCGTAGCCTCCCACCAGGTCGAGCACCTCGATCTCGCGTCCCTGATCGTCGCGATGATACAGATGGTTGCCCTGGCCGCGCTCGTAGGCCACGTCCACGCCCAGCGCGCGCAGGAGTTGTTGCAGGCGTGGTTTGAAATGGCGTTCGAGCGATTCCGCATCGCGCGTCGGGTTCGAAGTCATCATGGCCGGTCCGGTTTCCGTGTTCATGGGCGCAACCTTAGCCTCCGGCTCGTGGTCAGCCCCAATTGATAAGTATTCAGTCTTCATTGTTTTTCCCAATGATCTCCCCGGTCCGACTCCAAGGGTGCCCGCTACGGCATCCGAAATCACGCCTCATGCGCGGTCATCATCAGGCCGTTCCGGCTTCGCAGCGTCAGGCCGGGCATTGGTTCCACCGGATGACCGGGCACCCAACGCAATCGAAATGCCTGCACGATCATCGCCGTGACAAGCCGCGCCTCCAGCATCGCAAACTCGTTTCCAATGCAGGAACGCGGTCCCATCCCAAACGGAATGTAGGCGTCCGGGGCGGGCACTTCGAACCGGGAGGGTTCAAACGCCTCCGGTCGCACCCAGAATTCCGGATGTCGATGCAGGGCGTAAGGCGCGATCACCACGGCGGAACCGGCCGGCAAACGGAAGCCTCCCAGCGCGTCCTCGGCAATCACCCGCCGCTCGATGATCCAGACCGGCGGATACAACCGCATGGATTCCTGGATGACCTGCTCGAGATACGGCAGCCGCGACAGGTCGTCGAGGATGGGCGCGCGCCCCGCCAGTACACCGGCGAGTTCCTCGCGCAACCGGTTCTCCACATCCGGGTGGCGCGACAACAAATGGAAGGTCCACGTCAGCGCGTTCGCCGTGGTTTCATGACCGGCGAGGAGAAACGTGACGGCTTCATTCCTCAGTTCCCGGTCACTCAACCCCGCTCCGGTCTCCTCGTCACGCATCGCCAGCAACAACGCGAGCAGATCAAGTTCGGGTTCGCCGGCGGCCTGATTGCGCCGGTGCTGCGAGATCAGGCGGTAAACCACCCGGTCGATCGATCTCAACGCCGCGCGGAATCGCACATTGTCCGGCGTCGGGAACCAGTCGGGAGGATTGAATATCCGGCCCAACCGCACGAACGCCTGCGGCAGCAGAACGCGCAATGCCCGCTCGATCTCCCCGGCGTCGGCTCCCACCTCGGCGCTGAACAACGTTCGCCCCACGATGACGTAGGTCAGCCGCATCATCTCCGACGCGACATCAAAGGGATGGCCGGTCGTCGCTCGCCCGCGCCATGCCTCCAGCATCTCCCCGGTGGACGCCGTCATCCGGTCCGTCAGCGCGGCGAGGTTCTGATGGTGAAACGCGGGCTGCAACATGCGGCGGCGGCGTTTCCACAACTCTCCGTCGCCGGTCAAAACGCTTTCGCCCGTGACCATCCGGCTAAAGCGCGTGCTTCGGGTGCGTTTGTCGTAGTTGGCGGCATGCTTCCGCAACACGTGCTCCGCGTGGTCCGGGTGGTTGAGGAGATGCACCACATGCGGCCCCAGTCGCAAGCGAACCACGTCCCCGTACTCGCGCGCCGACTTCATCAGCAATCCCAGAACGTCCCGCCTGAATTCGCGCAGGTGACCCAGCAGCCAGTGACCGCGCGGTCCCGGAGCGATCCGGTCACCGACCGGGCCCGTTTCAGATGGGATAGTTCCACGCATCGAAGCTTCGCCGCCATTCCCGGGCAACCGCCCGTTGCCACTCGGGTTCAATCTCCGGCAGTGGATTCTTCTGATACGCGGCGAGCGAGTCCACGTAATCCCGCAACCGGGGACGGAAACTCTCGAATCCATCCAGACCCAGGCCTTCGTAAAGCCGGCGCATCTCGCCCATCGGATCGCGTTCCAGGTCCTCGAACGACATTTCGTGAAACCGGCCTTCCGGGATCAGGCTTCGTTCCTCGAAGAAGGCGTCGTAGAGCAGGTTGTAGCGCGCGAGAATGCGATCGTCGATGACCGTCCGGTCCGGGCGCTGAAGATAGGTGTACCACACCGCGGTATCGAAGTAATGGCGGAACGATTGAAAGACGCGGTATGGATCGCGATGGATGTGCACAAAGCGCGCGCCGGGAAACATCTCCAGCAGCAGACGAATGCGCGCGGTGTGCGGCGGGGACTTCAACACCAGGGGGCGCCGGTATTTGAAGGTCAGCTTCTTCAGGAACCAAAGAAAGGCGTCGCGCCATGCCTGGACGTCGGCCGCCGGCGCCTCCCGGAATGTCAGATGCCGGAGATAAGTCTCCTCGTGTCGGGGAAAACTGATGCCTAGATAGGGCGATTTCAAACTCATGAGGCACGGGGCGAACTCATCCTCCTGCGGCGACTGGAAGCTCAGCGCCATGTTGTCCATGGGACGTTTCGCGGGAACCATCCAGGCGAAGCGGCGCGCATTGACCTCCTCCGTGCGGAGAAACGTGTGGGGATTGACCACCTGATAAGTGTTGGCAAAGGCGAACTGATCGGTGTCCTGAGCCAGCAGATTGTGCAGGTGCGTGGTTCCCGAGCGCCAGTGACCGATCACAAACAGCGGGGGCGGCACCTCGACGCGTTCGACCTCCGCGTCGTAGAGACGGTGTTCCCTGCGTCGATGAAGCGAGTTCAGGCAGGCGGCCAGGGTGATGAACGCGGCGCGATGCCAGTAGGCCGGATCGACTCCAAACCGGTGCCTCCGCAGCAGCCGCCACCAATCCCCCGCGGTGATCCCCGCCAGAGGATTGTGCCCGAGACTCCAGCGATGTTTCAGCCGTGTTGGCATCAATTCACGTCAACCCGATGCGGCCCTCTTGTAACCCCCGCACCTCCGCCGACAAGCCATTTTCCGCGTGCAAGCCCCTTGCAGCGCGTGTTCCTGGAGAAACGCTTCAAGTAAACCGCAAACCGCCGGCGCAAAGCACACACGCCGACTGAAGTTCACACGGGGCTACCCGAACCGCGCGCCAGCGTTTTGGAGTGCGGTTGTGGGCGAAGCCCTCTACCGCTTTCGCATGCCGGACGGACGTTCATCCAGCGCGCCACTCCCGACCCGCTCGGAAACCGGCGAATGCGTTCCGCTCCATCCCGAAGTGCGACTCCTCCCATCCCCCGCGAGATCCCGGACCAAAAAAAGCACGATACTATTGACTGACCCCTTTGGGGCGTCCGCTGCTACCCCCGTAGCCTCCGACGTAAGTCGGATCACTTTCTCACCGATTGCCTGAAAACCTTGCCGGTCCCAGCCGGCGCACCCCGATCGAACCGATGCCCATTCAAGGGTTGGACCCGTGCGGAGAGTTTTCGGGTTTCGCGAGACTTGCCCCGTAATGAGGTGAGGGATTGGAGCGGACTCACGTCCGCTGCTACCCCCGTAGCCTCCGACGTAAGTCGGATCACTTTCTCACCGATTGCCTGAAAACCTTGCCGGTCCCAGCCGGCGCACCCCGATCGAACCGATGCCCATTCAAGGGTTGGACCCGT
>DATKEE010000045.1:0-3350 GCA_035544555.1 Candidatus Methylomirabilota bacterium | reverse complement strand
GAGCCTCCTCGCTCCTGAGAGCGTGTTTTGAAAATCCCGGTTGGGTGTCCCGCCTTCAGGCGGCCCAGGGCGCAAACCGTCTGAAGGCGGCACGAGGAACACGACCCGGCGATCCCATGATGGTTTTCCAAACACGCCCTGAGAAGACGGGCTCTCGCACCGGTTTGTGTCAATGTTTAGGACTGACCCCTTTGGGCGAGTAGAGAGTCAATTGCGCCTGTCGCGCGGAAAAGTGATCGTCGCCAGAGAAGAGAAGGTGAAGTGTGGTTCCGTCGGCGCTCATCCATTTCGTCGGGAACGAGGCGGTTTCGCCGGGACCCACGTCCCAGCGTCGCGTGAAAAACGCGGTGGTCCACGGCCCCCACGGCTCCGGGGCGTCAAACACCCCAAAGCCCCCCTCGAAGCGCGGATCGCCACTGCCGTCGCCTTGAAATCGCAAATCGTCCCCCGGGAATATCTGCACCCACAAATAGCGCTTCAGCACCGGGTGATACGTGATCCCCGAGCGATAACACTGCCCGGCATGCTCGAACACCGCACCGCGATCCCCGACGGCGTCGCTCCACACCGGTACTCCCGTCGATCCTGTCCGGACGAAGAATTCGTAGGCGTCGCGTTCTCGAATACGATCCCCGGGCACACGCGCCATCACCATGCGGTCCGCCGGTTCATACGCGCTGTCGCTGTCGAATGAATACACATACACATAACGGTCCCTCGCCCCCGAATAATTCCGTCCAAAATTCAAAAATACGGGCGCGCCAAAACTCTCCGTGAACTTCCAATCGCTCCATTCCCAGGTGCGGGCGTGATCCTCGGACCAAGCCAGTTGGGAATTGCCCGCGTTGCGCGCCCACAGGTAAAGCACGCCATCGATCATGAGGATGCCGCTTCCCTTCCTGCCGCGCGCGCCGTCGCCCCGTTGCTCGCCGCTGGCGGAACGGATGTTCTCCCCCTCCACTTCAGGAGGCATCCCTCCGACTTTGGCGAACCCAAGACTGAGCTTCTCCTCCACCCTCGGTTCGAATCCCCACCCATCTCCATACGTGGTATAGAGGTGATCGTCATCGGCCCAGGTGACGGGCCAGTTGTCGCTTCCGCGCGCAAGACGCACGATCTTGTCCGCCGGCGCCCAGGAGATGGACTTGATCACCGGGCTGGGCGGATAGGGGGCCTGCGGCGAATCCTGCGCGACGGATGACGAGAGCAGAAGTCCGGAGCCAACGAAAGCCAGCCAGTGAAGCGTGGAAGTATTCATGGGCATGGATTCCATGAAACCACCGGAATTCGCGGACTTCCACAATGAAATACCCACGCGATCAAACCGACCTCACCTTCGGGGCTTCGACAGGTCGGGCATTTTCTTGAAGCGATCCAGGGCCGAATGTCGCCAGTCGCGTCCCTCAACCACAGGGGACACGGCGACTGAAACCGGAGACGTCGCGGCCGGAGGCACCGGCGGAATGGGCACGGCGGGCGGGCGCGAGAACGAAGTCGCGGGAATCGGCGGGGGCGAAGCGGCGGCTTCCGGTTCGGTTGTGGAGGCGATGGCCTTCGCGGAATCCGATGGACGCCGTTCGAAGAAGGAGTCTTTGCCGAACGGCGAGGTCGAGGACGCCGGCCCTGAAGCAGGCGCGGCAACCGGGCTCGAAGCCGGCTCCGTCTCGTCGATGTATTCCTCCAGCACCTCATCGGCGCTCCAGCGGAGACGGACGCACGGAGTCGGCCCCACATAGACGATGAGCCCTTGATACGTGAGATCGCTCAACTCGACCTTGCCGGCCAGTCGTTCCGCGTCACGCAGGGCGGACAGGATTGCGTGAAGCGTGGCACGGCTGCGGTTCGACTCCACCAGCAGTCCCAGCAACCCCTCGCCGACGTCGGAGACCTTGTCCAGATGCACCATCAATCGCCGCATGAGACCGAGCTCGAGATCCACGCGACGCAGTTCGAATCCCGCCTCGCGAAAAGTCCCCGCCCCGTCGTTAATTTCACGCAACGCCTGGATGAGACGATCCTCATTGTCCACCTGAAGCGCGGTCATGTTGGAGCGCACCTCTGCGCCGATTTGTTGCAACTGGCCCGTCGTCATCGCAATGGCCTCGCGAAGCCCCGAAATCCTGGGTGGAACGCTCTCGACGGCCGCCTTCAACTCGGCCGCCTTCTGGCCGAGGTGTCGCACTCTCCGAATGATTTTTTTCATGGTCTGAACCGGGTTGATGGTCAATGTCAGGGCGTCGCGCGCCCGCTCACACGGGATCGCCGCGCGTCCGTTGTCGTCGGGTCTCCGTCGATTGTTCCCCCGCCGTGTCGTCTCCGTGACCCGCCTCACCCGGTGATGGATCGTCCGTGACGGCATCGGGCTGCCGCCGCGCGCTCGAGAGCACCTGGTGAAACCGGTCGAGAAACGCGCGTTCGTTGGTGAGCATTTCCTGCGTCAATTCAAGTTCGACCGTCCCCTCCCTGGCGCGGGCCACCAGCATCTCCTCGACGCTGCGCAGATAATCGCGCTGCCTTGCGGCCACGTCCTTCAACGTCGCCAGCGTGCTGTGCAGCATCTCCATCTCGTGTGACAGGCTGCCGACCTTCTCCGCCATGCTCCCGCTGTGCACCGCCGTGATCGCCCGGCTCAAATCCTCGCGCAACGCCTTCAAGCCCTCGCCCAATTGAACGCTCAACCCATCCGCGTCCCCCCGGCCCGCCGCGGTTCCGTCGGCCGCTTGCGACCACTTTTCCGCCACGGTCGCGCGCAATGCTTCAAGGCTGCGGTTCAGCGGCGCCAGGTCGATGGCCGGCGTCGGGGACGCGTCCGTGGCATGGCTCCGCATCGCCGCTTCGATCGCCTCCAGCCCGCGGCTCAACGGCGCGAGGTCCACCACGACTTGCGGAGCGGATCCCTCTCCCGACAACCGGTTCTCGAGCGTCTGTTGAATGGCCTCGAGCCCGCTTTGAAACGCCGACAACTGGCCCACCACGCGGCTGACCGGATCGTTTCCGTCGGCCCCGCGAACCAGTTGATTCCGCCGGAACGTCTTCTTGATTTCCTCCCAACGGGCCTGTTCCGGCTCCGTCATCGCGCCGATGAGTTCCTTGAACTTCAGCAGATTCGCCTCGGCGCCCGTCGTCAGCGTCTGGGATTCGTTCTGGTAGTGATCGAGAATCATCGCGTGAATCTCGTCGTCATTCATGATCGCGACGACCTTTTCGGCGAGACGGTTCATGTTGCGATAGGATCCCTGGAGCCGGAAGGGCGGTTCGGTGCGGAACTCGTCCGCCTGCGCGGCGGAGCGGATATATTCGAGGTTGACCTTGAGGATGACCTAGCGAATCGCGACCAGCTTTCGCATGAC
>DATKEE010000044.1:0-10483 GCA_035544555.1 Candidatus Methylomirabilota bacterium | reverse complement strand
CGCGGGGCCGGGGTGAATCGAATGAAAAACCCCACCGCCGGGCCGGGCAGTGGGGTTTTTTCGAAAGGCTGTGGGAAGCGATTAAACCCGGACTGCCGCGCCGCGGAGCAGCAGCGCGTTCAGCAGGGGCAGTCGAAGGTTCAACGCACGATTCACGGGGTTACTGATAGCGTTCCGGGGGAGCGGGGTCAAATGGATAATGAGAGGAAATCAGGGTGGGGGGGATTGCATGGTGTGCAGGGCCGGCTGAAGCCGGGACGCCGAACGTTATGAGTTATGAGTTGGTGTGCAGGGCTGAAGCCGGGACGCCGAACGGGGGTCTCAGATCTGTTTTTCGAGGAAGGCGGCGTGGAGGGCGCGCATGGCGGATTCGGCGCGGGCCGATTCAATGACGACGGAGATTTTGATTTCGCTGGTGGAGATCATGTCGATGTTGACCCCTTCCCGCGCGAGGGTTTCGAACATGCGCGCGGCGACACCGGAATGGCTGCGCATGCCGACGCCGACGATGGAGAGTTTGCCGATGTTTTCGTCGGCGATGACCTCGTGGTAGCCGATCTCCTTTTGAAGGGCATCGATGACCTTGCGGGCCTTGAGCAGATCGGTCTTGTCCATGGTGAACGAGAGGTCGGTGGCGGGTTTGCCGGAGCCGTGGCTGACGTTCTGGACGATCATGTCCACGTTGATGGCGGCGTCGGCGAGGGCCTTGAAGATGCGGGCGGCGACGCCGGGGCGGTCGGGGACGGCGACGAGGGTGACCTTGGCCTGGTTGTTGTCGAGGGAGACGCCGCGGATGACGACGTCCTCCATGGATCGGGTTTCATCTTTCACGAGAGTTCCTGGGTTGTCGTTCAGGCTGGAGCGGACTTCGAAAATGACGCCGAATTTTTTGGCGAACTCGACGGAGCGGGACTGCATGACGCGGGCGCCGAGGCTGGCGAGTTCGAGCATTTCGTCGTAGGCGACCTCGGCCAGTTTGCGGGCGGCGGGGACGACGCGGGGATCGGAGGTGTACACGCCGTCCACGTCGGTGCAGATCTGGCAGAGATCGGCCTGGAGGGCGGAGGCGAGGGCGATGGCGGTGAGGTCGGAGCCGCCGCGGCCGAGCGTGGTGATCTGGCCTTCCATGGACTGGCCCTGAAAGCCGGCCACGATGACGACGTTGCCGGCATCGAGGAGGGCGTGGACCATTTTGGGGGTGATGTTCTGGATCTTGGCCTTGGTATGGACGCCGTCGGTGACGATGCCGGCCTGGGCGCCGGTGAGGGAGATGGCGGGGACGTTGAGGGCGTGGAGGGCGATGGCGACAAGGGCGATGGTGGTTTGTTCGCCGGTGGCGAGGAGCACGTCCATCTCGCGTTCGCTGGGCAGCGGCATGAGTTCGCGGGCGAGGCGGATGAGGTTGTCGGTGACGCCGCTCATGGCGGAGACGACGACGACGATGCGGTCGCCGCGGGCGTGGTGGCGGGCGACGCGGGCGGCGACATTCTTGATGCGCTCGGGGCTGCCGACGGAGGTGCCGCCGTATTTCTGGACGATCAACGGCATGGGAAGTTCACAGGCCGATGACCTTCATGACGGCCTCCTTGGTGGCGGGAACGACCAGGGGCTTGCAGCCGGCGGTCTGGATCGCGGTGTCGGGATCCTTGAGTCCGTGTCCGGTCATGGTGGCGGTGACGACACTGCCGGCGGGGATGTGCCCGGCCTTGACCGAGTGGATGAGGCCGGCGAGCGGTGCGGCGCAGGCGGGTTCGACGAAGATTCCCTCGGTGCGGGCGATGAGCATGTAGGCGGCGAGGATGTCGTCATCGGAGACCTTGCCGATGAGACCGTTGGAATTCCTGGCGGCGTCGGTGGCGCCCTGCCAGCTCGCGGGGTTGCCGATGCGAATGGCGGTGGCGACGGTGTTTGGGTGTTCGACGGGTTTGCCGTCCACGATGGGGGCGGCGCCGGCGGCCTGGAAGCCGAACATGCGTGGGAGGCGGTCCGTCTTGCCGGCGGCGTGGTATTCCTGGAAGCCCTTCCAGTAGGCGGTGATGTTCCCGGCGTTGCCAACGGGGAGGAAATGGAAATCGGGCGCGCGTCCGAGCTGGTCGCAGATTTCGAAGGCGGCGGTTTTCTGTCCTTCGATGCGGACGGGATTGATGCTGTTGACCATTTCGACGCGGTCGAGTTCGCCGAGTTCGCGGACGATGCGGAGGGCGTCATCGAAGTTGCCCTCGATGGCGATGGTATGGGCGCCGTACATGAGGGCCTGGGCGAGTTTGCCGAGGGCGATTTTGCCATTGGGCAGGAGGACGACGCATTTCATGCGGGCGCGGGCGGCGTAGGCGGCGGCGGAGGCGGAGGTGTTGCCGGTGGAGGCGCAGATGACGACCTGGGCGCCGCGTTCCTTTGCCTTGGAGACGGCGACGGTCATGCCGCGGTCCTTGAAGGAGCAGGTGGGATTCATGGCCTCGTACTTCAGCCACAACTGAAAGTCGCCCTGGATGGCGGCGACGAAGTTGTCCGCGCGCACGAGCGGCGTGTTGCCTTCCTGAAGCGTCACCACGGGAGTGGCGTCGGAGACGGGCAGGTGGCCGGCGTAGCGTCCGATGACGCCGGGCCAGAAGTTCGGGTTGCTTGCGTCTGCGTTCATTCGAAGCTTTCGACCGGATACATGACGGGCCGGCCGCGGATGACGGGGAGGCGGCCGATTTCGCGCAGGGCCTTCACCATGGAGGCGCGGGTGGCGTCATGGATCATCAGGATCAACGGGACGCTGGCGCCTTCGTGTCCCTCGGGCTGGATGACCGAGGAGATGCCGATGCGGGCGCGGCCCAAAATGGCTGCGATTTTGGCGAGGGTGCCCGGCCTGTCAATCACGCTGAGGCGAACGTAATACCGGGAGACGACCTCGTCCATCGGAAGGACGGCGCCTTCGCGTTCGTGCGGGACGAAGGGCGGGATGCGGTTTTTGCTGCCGAACTTCAGGTCGAGCGCCGCGTCTGCGAGGTCGCTGAGCACGGCGCTGGCGGTGGCGTCCTGTCCGGCGCCGCGGCCGTAGTAGAGCGTGTCGCCGACGATGTCGCCGCGGATGAAGACGGCGTTGAAGACGTGGTTGACACTGGCGAGCACGTGGGCGTTGGGGATGAGCGTGGGGCAGACGGAGACCTGGATGGGGCTGAACGCGCCGGGGCGGGGTTTTTTCCGGAGGGCGGCCTCGGATTTCTTGACGACGCCGAGGAGCTTGATGGTGTAGCCGAGCCATTCGGCGAAGCGGACATCGAGGCGGTCCAGACCGCGGATGCCCTGGAGATGGATCTTGGCGGGGTTGACCCAGAAGCCGTGCGCGAGGGAGGCGAGGATGCCGATCTTGTGCAGGGCGTCCCAGCCATCGATATCGAGAGTCGGTTCGGTCTCGGCGAAACCCTGTTGCTGGGCGTCGGCGAGCGTTTCGTCGAAGCCGGCGTCGTCCTGTTTCATGCGGGAGAGGATGAAATTGCAGGTGCCGTTGACGATGCCGTAGAGGTGGGTGATGCGGTTTCCGACGAGGCTTTCGCGGAGGACCTTGATGATGGGGATGCCGCCGGCGACGCTGGCCTCGTAATAGAGGTTGGTGCCGGATCGTTCGGAGGCGGCGAAGAGTTCCTCGCCGTGGGCGGAGAGGAGGGCCTTGTTGGCGGTGACGACGGGTTTGCCCTGTTTGAAAGCCTGGAGGGCGACTTCGCGGGCGGTGGTGGTGCCGCCCATGAGTTCGACGATCAGGTTGACGGAGGGATCATTGACGACGGCGGCCCAGTCGGATGTGAGGAGGGAGGCGGGGATGCGGACGGCGCGTTTCTTGTTTGGATCGCGCACGGCCATGCGGACGATCTTCAGCTTGACGCCGAGGCGGGAGGCGATGAGGGGGCCGTTGCGTTGGATCGCCTGGAAGACGCCGCCGCCGACCGTGCCGCCGCCGATGATGCCGAGATTGACCTGTTGCATGAAAAGGGGGGACAGCTTGCCGGGAACGCACGGGGGCGACAATTCCTTTTTGGAAGCGGCTGGGGTCTTGACTCATGGGGGGGCGTTTCTATGATGCCCGCTCCTTTGACGGAGCCGGCACAACCTGAACCGAACCATGAGCACCATTGTTGACATCATCGCCCGTGAAATCCTCGATTCCCGCGGCAATCCCACGGTCGAGGCGGACGTTCATCTGGCGGGTGGCGCCATTGGCCGGGCGTCCGTTCCCTCCGGCGCGAGCACCGGCGAACATGAGGCGATCGAGCTGCGCGATGGCGACAAGAGACGCTATCTGGGCAAGGGGGTGGGCAAGGCGGTGCGGAACATCCGGGAGAAGATTCTTCCCGCGGTGCGGGGGATTGACGCGCTCGACCAGATTGCGGTGGATCGGACGATGCTGGAATTGGACGGCACGGAGACGAAGTCGAAGCTTGGCGCCAATGCGATTCTGGCGGTCTCGCTGGCGACGGCGAAGGCCGCGGCCGAGGCGCTGGACATGCCGTTGTTCAGGTATCTGGGCGGGCCGAACTCGAGGGTGCTGCCGGTGCCGATGGCCAATGTGATCAACGGCGGCGCGCACTCGGACGCGCCCATCGATTTCCAGGAGTTCATGATCATGCCGGTGGGTTTCGACACCTTCCCGGAGGGGTTGCGGGCGATCACGGAGATATTTCACGCGCTGAAGGCGGTGTTGAAGAAGCGGGGGCTGTCCACCGCGGTGGGCGACGAGGGCGGGTTTGCGCCGAACCTCAAGAGCGCCGAGGAGGCGATCGAGGCGATTCTCCAGGCCATCAAGGCGGCGGGATACAAACCCGCGAAGCAGATTTTTCTCGCGCTGGATGTCGCGTCGTCGGAGTTCCATGACAAGGCGTCGAAGCAGTATGTGTTCAAGAAGAGCAGCGGTCAAAAGTTGTCGGGAGAGGAACTGGTGGAATTCTACGAGCGGCTGACGGGCCGGTATCCGATCATCAGCATCGAGGATGGATGCGCGGAGAACGACTGGAAGACGTGGAAGCTGCTGACGGAGCGGCTGGGAGATCGCGTGCAACTGGTGGGTGACGATCTGTTCGTGACGAACGTGAAGTTTCTGCGGAAGGGGATCGACGAGGGGGTGGCGAACTCGATTCTGGTGAAGGTGAATCAGATCGGGTCGTTGACGGAGACGCTGGACGCGGTGGCGCTGGCGCAGAAGAACCGTTACACGGCGGTAATCAGCCATCGTTCCGGGGAGACGGAGGACGCGACCATCGCGGACATTGCGGTGGCGACGAACGCGGGGCAGATCAAGACGGGGTCATTGAGCCGGACGGACCGCGTGGCGAAGTACAATCAACTGCTGCGCATCCAGCAGTTGCTGGGGAAGAGCGCGGTGTACGGCGGCAAACCGTGAGGCGGGATCAATCCTCGGGAAGGGTCACAGGCGGGCAGTAGAGCCCGCGGCGCTCGCGGTGCCACCAGGCCTTGGTGGCGCGGTATTCCGCGCGGGTGGTGAAGCGGTAGTCATAGAGGACGGCGCGGAGATAGCGGGGCGGTTTGTGGAAGGGGTTCATGGCGAGGAGCCGGACGACATGCGGTGAACCCTGGAGCAGGCGGAGGAGGAGCACCTGGAACCATTGATTGCGCTGGGGGACGCCGAGTGCCGCGAACCACATCTGCCAGTCCAGGCGCGGTTGAAGCGGGGCGATGAACCGGGGCCGCCTTTTCACGTGGCCGGCTTTGTGCCGGAATTCGCACTCCCACCATTCGGCGCCGTCATGGCTGGCTTCGAGAATGATCTCGGGGCGCTGGGTGGTCATGTGGGCGAAGAGGCCGTAGCTGTTCACGAGGGGAAACGATTGCAGCCAGGTCAGCCATCCGGTGACACGGCGGGGCCAGGGGAATTCGACGCGGAACAGGTTTGCCACGCGTTCCAGGGAAAGCAGGGCCACGAGGAGGGCGGGCCAGATGACAATCCACCAGGGCCAGCCGGGTTCGATGGCCCGGTCCCAGGCCAGCGTGGGGAAGAGCGCGCTCAACGCGGGGAGGAACCAGTGGTCGTCCAGGAGCAGGATGGCGAGGGCGACGGTGAGGAGGTTGAAGAAGGCGTAGTTGCCGGTGATTGCGATCAGTATCATGAGGGCAATGATGGGGAAGGCGGCCATCCACGGATAAGGGCTGAAGATAAGGAAGGGGACGGCGAGTTCGATGGCGAACAGGATCGCGGCGGAGAGCCGGTGAAACCAGGCCGGGGCCTGATGGGCGTGCCAGGCGGGCGGTGTGGGCAGGGGCTGGGTCTGGTAGTGATGGCACAACGCGGTCAGTGTCCGCCACGACCGGTCGCCGCTTCGCAACTTCGACACGCCGGAGGAAAACATCAGCCGGAAGAGAAGCCAGTAGAGCAGCCACATGATGATGGGCGAAGGGGCGGTGGCGGGGGGGATGCGGGTGATGAAATCGAAGGGGGCGAGAAAGATCGCGAGGAACCCGGCTTCGAGGAGGAGGATGTCCCATTGGTAGGCCAGGAAGACGCGTCCCACCGTGTGGAGGGAGAGGTAGAGGAGCCAGAGCAGGATGAGGCAGGGCAGGGGGAGGAGGCCGACGATGACAAAAATGGAAAGCAAGACTCCCAGCCAGCAGACGCCTTCGAGGGCGGCATCCCCGCAATTCAGCCAGAAGACGGTGGGTCGGATGAGGAAGCGTTGGCGTCCGAAGCGCCGGTGCGAGCGGAGGTAGTCATCGGCGGGAAGAATGCCACGATGGCCGATCAGGCCCCGGACCTGGAGGGCGAAGGAGAGGAACGCGGCGAGATAGACGCAGCCGAGCAACCGGAGGAACAGCCACGCGGAGAGGACGTGATCGTCGAAGGCGAAGGTCAGGTGTGTGTTCCAGTCCGGCATGAATCGATTTGGACGTGAGTCCGCGATGAACCGCGGCCGCGGCCACTGTAGGGAAAACACGTGACGAGGGAAACGACATTGCGCCGGATCTCATTCGCTCTTGACCCGCCGGTGTGCCGCCCTAGCATCGCCCGGCATTTGACCGACAGGTTCAACGCACCCGGCATGAAGGCGATTCTGGCATTGGAAGACGGCACGGTGTTTCACGGACGCGGGTTCGGCGCGGCGGCGTCGGCCTGCGGCGAGGTGTGTTTCAACACGTCGATGACCGGCTATCAGGAGATTCTGACCGATCCCTCGTACAAGGCGCAGATCGTCACGATGACCTATCCGTTGATCGGGAATTACGGCGTCAACGAGCAGGACGTGGAATCCTGGCGCCCGCACGTGTCGGGCTTTGTCGTGCGGGAATTGTCGCCCCTGGTGAGCAACTGGCGTTCGACGAAGTCGCTCGCCGAGTATCTGGAGGCGAACGGCATTCCGGGGATGGAAGGGGTCGATACGCGGGCGTTGACCAAGAAGCTGCGCGTGCGGGGCGCGATGAAGGGGTTCATTTCGACGGAAGGGGTGCCGGAGGGGGAGGCGGTGGAGCGCGCGAAGGCGTGGCCGGGGCTGGCGGGGGTGGATTATGTGAAGGAGGTCACGTGCGGGGATTCCTTTTTGTGGGACGAGACCGGGAGGCAGAGCGCGCGCTTCAAGGTGGTGCGGAGCGCGGTGGTCGAGGAGGCGGATGAAACGCCCGACGCCCTGCCGGCGGCGGACCTGCCGATTGTGGCCTATGACTTTGGGATGAAGTACAACATTCTGCGGCGCCTGAGGCAGCAAGGCTTTCAGGTCCGGGTGGTGCCGGCGCGCACGACCGCGGAAGAAGTGATGAAACACAAGCCGGCCGGGGTGTTTCTTTCGAATGGTCCGGGCGATCCCTCCGCCCTCGGATATGCGGTGAAGTCGGTTTCGGAATTGTTGAAGAAGGAAGTGCCGATGTTCGGCATCTGTCTGGGGCATCAGCTTCTGGGGCAGGCATTCGGCGGGAAGACCTTCAAGTTGAAGTTTGGCCATCGCGGCGCGAACCAGCCGGTGAAGGATTTGAACACCGGGCGGATCGAGATCACCTCTCAGAACCACGGGTTCGCGGTGGACGCGTCTTCGCTGCCCAAGGAAGTGGCGGTGGAGCGAGTCAATTTGAACGACCAGACGGTGGAGGGATTGCGACATCGAACGAAGCCGGTGTTCTGCGTGCAATATCATCCCGAGGCCTCGCCGGGGCCGCATGATTCGACGCCCCTGTTCGCGGAGTTTCGGCGGATGATCGAGGAGTCGTGAGTGGTGGTGGAGCGGGTGGCGCGCGCGATAGTTCGCCGCTTCGTCCAGAAACCGTTTGACTTGAAGCGGTCTGTGAAGATAATCGGCCCTGCATCCAGACTATGGCCAAGCTCGTTGTACTCACCGAAGCATTCAAAGGTCGCACCTACGAGTTGAAGGTGGACAAGACGACCATCGGCAGGCTGGAGGACAATGCGTTCCAGATTCCGGAGGCCTCTGTTTCCAGTCATCATTGCGAGGTGTTGCTTCGGGGCAACGACGTGGTGATCAAGGATCTCAACTCCACGAACGGCACCTTTGTAAACGGCAGGCAGATCACGGATGAGGCGGTTCTGCAGCCCGGCCAGATCCTTCGGCTGGGCCAGATCGAGATCCGGCTGGACAATGGCGCGCCCGCGAAGAAGCCGGGTGAAGCCACCCGAATGGTGCCCGGAGGCGTGAAGATCGACCAACTCGACTCGCAGACGCGCCCGGTCAATTTCGACAAGACCTCCCCGTTCGCCAAGAAAACGAATCAGGCGAACAAGGTTTTCATCTGGGTGGGCGTCGCCCTCGGGGTGGTGATCCTCGCCCTGCTGGTGTACGCGCTGATCAAGTTCGGCGATCTCCGGCGCTGAGTTTCCTCTCCCATTCCTCACGGGCTCCTGGCGCTCACGCGCCGTCCCCATCGCGTTTCAATCGTTCGGCCACCCGCCTGGCCGCGTAGGTGATCAGGATGTCCGCGCCGGCGCGCCGCATGGCCAGCAGGCTCTCCCATTGGACGGCGTCCGCCTCGATCCATCCCCGCGCCCCGGCCGCCTGGATCATCGAGTATTCCCCGCTGACGGCGTACGCGGCGGTGGGATAGCCGAACTCGTGTTTGACCCGGTAGAGTATGTCGAGATAGGCGAGCGCCGGTTTGACCATGACGATGTCCGCCCCTTCGCGAATATCGAGCGCCACCTCGCGCAAGGCCTCCTCCGCATTGGCTGGATCCATTTGGTAGCCGCGGCGATCCCCGGATTGGGGCGCGGACTCCGCCGCCTCGCGGAACGGTCCGTAAAAGGCGGAGGCGAACTTGGCGGCGTAGGAGAGGATGGGTGTTTCCGTGTGGCCGGCCTGATCGAGCGCGTTGCGGATGGCCCGGACGCGGCCATCCATCATGTCACTGGGGGCGACCACGTCGGCGCCGGCATCGGCGTGGCTGACGGCGGTGCGGGCGAGCAGTTTGAGGGTGGGATCGTTCAGCACGCGGCCGGCATCAGGACCCTTCCCCAGCAATCCACAATGGCCGTGGCTCATGTATTCGCAGAGACAGACGTCGGTGATGACGAGCAATTGCGGGAATTCCTTTTTGAGGCGGCGGACGGCTTTTTGAACGATGCCGTTGGCGGTGTAGGCACCGGAGGCTTGGGTGTCCTTGCTCGCGGGGATGCCGAACAGGAGGACGGCGGGGACGCCGGCCTGATGGGCGGATTCGGCTTCGCGGATCAATTCGTCGAGGGAGAGTTGGAACACGCCGGGCATGGAGGGAACGGCCTTCCGGAGGCGGCGGCCATCGCGGACGAAGAGCGGGAGGACGAGTTGATCCGGGTGCAGCCGGGTCTCGCGAACCCAGCGACGCAAGGCGGGGAGCGCGCGCAGGCGGCGGGGTCGATGGGCGGGAAACTCACCGGTGAGGGCGGCATGCATGGAGCGCACGGTAGCGGAGCGCGGCATGGCTCGCAAGGCGGAGGGTTGGGTTGCCGTGCTTTCACTTGGCAGTGGGGGGGCGATTTGTTTAGCTCAACCGCCGAATGAGAAACCTGCGAGCGATCTGCCTGCTGATCTGTCTGTTGAAGGCGGCGACGTTCGCGCGGGGACAGGAGGCGCAGCCGGTCTGGGAGATTCAGGGGACCACGGAGACCAGCGGGTTTGAGGTGGATTTGAACGCCGGCACGGCGGTGTACACGGGAGGAGTGAGGATCGAGTATGGCGGCGCGGTGCTCACGGCCCGGGAGGCTCGTGTGAACCGGGCCACCGGCGACGTGATTGCCGAGGGGGATGTGAAGCTCCTCTACGAGGGAGTGCTGTGGACGAGCGAACACGTCCGTTACAACTTCAAGACGCGGTACATCGAGGCGGAGAAGTTCAAGACCGGCCGGGCGCCCTACTTTGTGGAGGGCGAAGGTCTCTCCTACGATCTGAACACCGGGACGTACACGGCGACGAACGCGCTGATCACGTCCGATGATTACGGGGATCCGGCGCAGAAAATCCGCGCGCGCAGCATCACGTTCGTTCCGGACGATTACGTCGAGGCGCGAGGGGCGAGG
>DATKEE010000043.1:0-3685 GCA_035544555.1 Candidatus Methylomirabilota bacterium | reverse complement strand
CGCGACGAAGGAGTCCCGCTCATGCGGGATAACTGAGGAGCAACGAAGCCAGAAGCAAAATCACCCCAGCCCTCCGGCACTCCCGCCGAAACCCGAAGCTATTTTTGAACGGACCCTTAGCGCGCCAGCACCTTCCTCGCTTCCGCCTCGGGCGAATCCTCGGTTCGTTCCAGCAGGGTGTAAACGCAGGCCTGGTCCAGTCGCTCCCCAACTTTCAGGCTTTCCAGTGGCCCCAACATTTCCAGTTCAACGTAGGGGAGAGGATCAGCGCTGGTGTACACCTCGGCGCTGCTCCCGTTGTCCGGATAACTGGCGCCCCGCACCCGCGGTGAATCCATGCGCAACACAGAGCGTTCCCCAACCCAGACCAGCGTTCCGGCATCGGAACCGATCTTGTGCGACGCCGCCGGGTTCCGCTTCACCGCCAGCAGACCGTCCTTGAGTTCCATTCCGGGAGGCGGCGCCTCCGACAAGAGCGTGTAGCCTCTGGAAAACCTCGAAGACGCCGGCACCGGCACATACACGCCCAGCGGCTCCTTCAATTGCGTGATCACCCAGACGCTCACCCTCACCGGCTCGCCGATCACCTTTTCGTAGCTGGTATTCACCGTCATGAAAGAGCGGTGTGGATCCAGTCGAATCGTCCGGTGTGAGCGCATGCCGAAATGCGGATCCACGGGCGACACCAATGTGACCGTCCCGTCATCGATCAACGCCGCGTGTTCGGCCTGGTCGAACGCGGGCGGCGGCGGCCATGCGCGCGGGGTTCGGGCGGCCCAGTCGGATTGCGGCGCCGGCCAGCTCTTGTCCCCGCCAAAATTGATCCATTCCCGCCCATCGGGACGGGTCTGCCATCCTTCGGTGTTTGGATTCTCCCAGAACGAACCCTCCGCCTCGCCGACAAACCGGAACTGCATGATGCGCCCGATCGACGGAACAATCACCACCTCCACCAGGCCGTTGTTCAAAAAGATCGCGCCCGGCCATCCGCGCCACGTGTCCCGCCGCAACCGGACCTCCCCCGTTGCCACGCGCGGCGCCGCTGCCGGCGTGCCCGCCACAACCGGCGTGTTGACCCCTGCCATCTCGCTGACCAGCTTGAAGAATGCGCGCTTCCGGGCCGTGTTGATGTTCCAGTTCACCGGCGGACATTGATAGCCGTCGCGATAATTGCTCTCCCCGGGATCGAAGAATCCCCAGGACGCGTACTCGCTGATTGCCGCGACAAAATTGTTCGTCGGTTGATCGAAATCGAAGTGATCGTCCTCATTGAAGACGATCGGCTGGGAACGGTAACCGAAAGACTCACGGGTCCGCCTGACCATGTGGGCGATCCGCTCCGGATCATCGACGCCGTTTCCGTGCAGCAGGATGAAGTCGGAGACCCGGATGACATTGGGATCGGGAACGCGGCCGCCGCCGTAGGAGGTTCCGGCATACAGCCGGCGTCCCCGGTGGGTTGTGTTGCGGACGCGCGTGATCAACTCGTGCACGCGATCCGGTTTGAGGATGTCATGCTCGTAGCGCGCGACGTTGCATTCGTTGTTCACCTCGACGAGCACGTTCTTGTAGCCGCGTTCCAATATCCATTGCGTGGCGTTGTCCACCGCCTGGATCACGGCGGCCTCGTCCCTCAACCGCTCGTCCTGGCCGAAATAGAAATAGCCCACGATGACCGCCATCCCCAGTTTGTCCGCCTCCTCGAGAATGCGCTCCAGCCGGGCCATGTAATCCGGCCGGAGCGAACCATCCGCCTCGAACGCCGAATTGTGCCAGGGCTGCTCCCGCGAATATCCTTCGGGGGATCCGCCCTGCAGGTTTACTGTGAACGCCAGCAACCCGTGATTCTTCCAGCGCGACATCGCGGCCACGAACTCCCGGGTGTTTCGATCCGGATCCCACGTCCTTGTATCCGGGTAGGCCCAGCGCGAGCGCGTCGCCGGATTGAGATCATCGAAGATTCCCTGGACCATCCGCGAATTGAGCAGCAACCCTTCAATCTTGTGCCCGTTCCAGGTCCTCCCCGCGTAGGTCGGCTCGCCGTTGATGAAGAAATCCCGCCCCACAATGGACACGGTGGTCTCGCGGAACAACAGCTCCTCCTGAGCCGGCGTCTTCGACAGCGGAATGAGCGACAGGCAGGCGGCCAGATACAATGCGTGAACGCGTTGGCAGGGGAAAAGTCTCGATTTCATGGGAATATTGCGCGCAACACTAGCTTTCCCACCCGGACGCGGCAAGGGAATCAGCCGCCGAACTTGCGCGCGATGACGCAGGCGTTGTGGCCGCCAAAACCGAATGAGTTGTTCACGGTCACCTCGATGGGAAACTCGCGCGCCGTGTGCGGAACGTAATCCAGATCACACATTGGATCGGGCTGGTCGAGATTGATCGTGGGTGGCGCCACCCCGGTTTCGATGGCCTTCACGCAGATCGCCATCTCCACCGCGCCGGCCGCCCCGAGCATGTGTCCGGTCGCGCCCTTCGTGGAACTCACGGCCACCTTCCTCGCGTGATCACCAAAGACCGTCTTGATCGCCTGGGTTTCGCAGATGTCACCCTGCGGAGTCGAGGTGCCATGGGCGTTGATGTAGGACACTGCGTCGGGAGACAGGCCGGCGGAACGCAGCGCCATCCTCATGCACCGGGCCGCCCCTTCCCCACCGGGCGCCGGCGCCGTCATGTGATTGGCGTCCGCGGTGTTGCCGTAACCGACGACCTCGCAGTAAATCCTCGCGCCGCGCGCCTTCGCGTGCTCGAGTTCCTCCATCACGATGACCCCCGCGCCTTCGCCCATGACGAATCCGTCGCGGCCGGCGTCGAACGGACGGGAGGACTTCTTCGGCTCGTCATTGCGAGTGCTCATGGCTTTCATCGCGCAAAACCCGGCGATGCCGAGAGGAACGATGGTCGCCTCACTGCCGCCCGCGAACATGATCCGCGCATCCCCCATCTTGAGGGTCCTCCACGCCTCGCCGATGGCGTGTGTCGCCGTCGCGCAGGCCGAGCAGGTGGCCACGTTCGGACCGCGAAGCTTGTAATACATCGAGAACAATCCCGAGGCCATGTTCAGGATCAGCATCGGGATCATGAAGGGGGAGACGCGCCCCGGTCCCTTGTTGAGAAGCACCTTGTGCTGGTCCTCGGTCGTCTGCAGTCCTCCGATGCCCGAACCGATGAACACGCCCGTCTCATCGCGGTCGATCCGGTCAAGATCCAGCCCCGAATCACGCAACGCCTGGTAACCGGCATAGATGCCGTACCGCGTGAAGCGGTCGGAACGCCGGACTTCCTTCGGGGAGGGAAAGGCGGGCGACGCGTCCAGGTCCCGGACTTCCGCCGCGATCTGGCAGTCGAACATCGAGGCGTCGAAATGAGTGATGCGGTCGATGCCGCACTGCCCGTCCAGCAGGTTCGCCCAAAACGTCCCGATGTCATGACCGAGCGAGGAAACCACCCCAAGGCCCGTCACCACCACTCTCCGGTCTTTCCAATGGCTTTCCATAAAACCAAATGGGGCAGCCGCGGCTGGCGCCAGCCAGGACTGCCCCGAGCATGGGCCGATTGCGGCTATTTCTGCCTGGAATCCTCGATATACTTGATCACGTCCCCGACGCTCTGAAGCTTCTCCGCCTGTTCGTCTGGAATCTCATGACCGAACTCCTCCTCCAGCGCCATCACGAGC
>DATKEE010000042.1:0-6504 GCA_035544555.1 Candidatus Methylomirabilota bacterium | reverse complement strand
TGCATGGGGTGGGTCAGCCGCCGAGCGACGCCGGGTCGTTGATGTTTCCCTTGTTGAATTCCACGTAGGCTTCGGTCAGGTCGGCGGCATAAATCACCGCCGAACCCCGTCCCGTGTTTAGGTGGATGTGCAGATCAAACTCGGGCCGCGCCACCTGCTCGCACAGGGACCGGAACGGAGTCTTCGCGGGTTGTCCGCGCCTCAACGAATACAGCCGTTCCCTGCCGCCCGGCGCGCTGTAGGCGACATCCACCCGCCGCTCATCGATCTTCGCGGCGGAATAGCCGAGGGCATCGAGGATGCGGCCCCAGTTGGGATCCCCGCCAAACCAGCTCGTCTTGACGAGGACGCTGTTTGCCACCGAGCGCGCGGCCATGTCCGCTTCGGTGCGGGTCCTCGCTCCGGCCACGCGGACGGTCACAAACCGGGTGGCGCCTTCCCCGTCGCGCACGATCATTTTTGCCAGTTCCAGGGTCACGTGTTGAAGCGCCGACTGAAACTTGAGGAAATCGGCGCGACGGCCCCGGGTGATGCGTGGATTGCCGGCCAGGCCGTTGGCCATCGCAATCACGGTGTCGTTGGTGCTCATGTCGCCATCGACGGTGATGCGATTGAAACTGGCCGCCACCGACTCGGTGAGCGCGGCCTGGAGAGCCGGCTTTTCGATGGACGCGTCGGTGGTGATAAATCCCAGCATGGTGGCATGCAGGGGAGCGGACGCGGGCCGGGCGCCGGTTGGACTCATGCCCGGCTGAATCATCCCGGCGCCTTTGCACATCCCGCCGATTCGGACGGGATGCGCGCCGAGCCGGAACTCGACGGCGATCTCCTTGGGCCGGGTGTCGCTGGTCAGAATCGCCTCGGCGGCGTTGCCCGCGCCGGTGGCATCCGCCGACAATTCGCGGGCGGCGGCGGCGATCCCGCGCCTGACGTTGGCCATGGGGAGTGGGACGCCGATCCGGCCGGTGGAGGCGACGAACACCTGTGTTGCGGGGATCTTCAGCACGCGGGCCGCGGCTTCGGCCATGACGCGGGCATCCTTCATTCCCTGCCGGCCGGTGCAGGCGTTGGCGTTGCCGGAGTTCACCACGATTGCGCGGGCATGGGCCTCGCGCAGATGTTCGACGCAGAGTTTGACCGGCGCGGCACAGACCTGATTGGTGGTGAACAGGCCCGCGGCAGCAGTGGGCTCCGCCGACACGATCAATGCCAGGTCTCGCTTCGCGCCCTTCTCCGAGCCCTTGCCCGTGCCGAGGCGTTTGATGTCGCAATAGACGCCCGCCGCGTGGAACCCGCGGGGAGCGACAATGCCGGCGGGCAGCGGCTTAAAGGAGAATTTCATTGCCTGAATGGAAAGGAATCATGCCGTGGGCATTGGGGTGGCCGCCGGGAGAAAGGGAAGGGAATTCCGGCGGGCGGGGTTATCCACGCCGGCGGGAAGCGGGCATCGTCTGGGACGATGAATTCATTGTGCAGACAAAAACAGGTTGACGCGGTGCTGTCAACTGTTCTTGAGCCGCGCTATTCCTTCGCCCAGTAATCGATCACGAAGACGTCCTCGAGCACGGGTCCGAGCACCCCGCCGAAGGCCTTGTGGTCGGGGTGCGGCAGGTAGTCGGCGCGCGCCTTTTCGCTCTGGAAGGTGAGAATGAAACAATGTGTGAACCCTTTGTCGTGGCCTTCGGGACTGTTGTTCGTTCCCCATTCGAGCGCGTGGATGGCGGGAATCTTTTTCTTCAGCGCGCGGAAGGCTTCTTCGACCTCCCGGATTTGCTCCTCCGTGGTGCCCTCCTTGAATTTCAACGCGACAACGTGGCGCAGGGTGCCTTTCCGCTCGCTCTCCGCCGCCGCGGCGCTGTCTGTGGCCGGGCCGGTGAGCATCATGGAGGTGATGAACGCGAGGCGCAGGAGAAGGATTGGGTATTTCATGAGAGTGGATGGGGTTCGAATTGTGTGGAGGACCCTAACGGATGCCTTCCGACGGAGCAAGCTGGCGATTGACCGCAGGGAATCCTGAGTTTCCCGGACGCGGTGTGACAGTAGAATAACGCTGCGCTCACAGAACCTGAGTCCGGAGCGCGGCTCTGTGAGCCGCAGTGGAGTTTGGACTTTTCAGGCAGGTAGTTGAACTTTACCGCAATCTTTACCGCGAACTGGTGTCCTCTACTCTGGGCGGCTTCCAGACAAAGCTCTCAGCATCAACACGACGCGGCCTGACAGATCCATCCCCGAGGGTCATTGCTCCGCATCCAATGCGGCTTTGCTGACGCACAGGTCCAGGTCATAGACCTTGAGCCTCTGGTGAGACAACATCGGCTTCGCCTCCCGACTCGGCGTGTGACGTTACAAACGCAAGCAAAGTTTGCGATAAAGTTCGCGGTAAAGTCGAGCCGGGCGGTCGGATTGGGGTCGGATTGGGGTCGGACCACGGGAAGTTGCGTGAAGCCATTTGGTTGCGAGAAATCCAGCCCGGAAAAAGCGCCTTAGCCGAAGTTTTTGAGGCCAATTCGAGGGCGAAGTTCCTCTCTGTGCGTGTGTCCTTGAGGAGGCTGTCAGCACTTGTTTTTCGGGGCCGAAAACTGCCTCTAACACCCATTTCGAGGCACGAATTCTTCACGACCCATTGAGGGCGAATGAATTGTCCTGGTCCGACCCCGCTACTCTCAGAGCTGGAAGAGTTCACCGGGGCTCTCGGGAGGTTCCGGCGGGTTGTCCGCTGTGGCGGGGATCTGGCCGGCGTAACGGCGGGTCAGTTCGCGACCGGCGCGGGCGATGCGCAGCGCCAGCGCGCGCGGACGAATCACCGTCGCGTGCGCGCCCCAGCTCAAGACCCAGCGCTCCATCTCCGTGATGCTGTTCAGCCGCATCGAAAGACGGGAGCCGCCATTGGGCAGTTCGTGCAGTTGCTGGCTCTCATGCCACTTCCGGCCGCGAATGAGATCCGTCGCCCACGGGTTGAATTCAACCACGACCTCGTAGTCCCGTTGTCCCCGGTGGACGGTCAGGCACCCCCTCAGATACTCGTCCGCGTTGAAGTCCGGTGGCCGTGGAAAGCGTTTCCCGGTGGGCCGGGGACGGCTCAGGCGTGTCAGGGCAAACGTCCGCAAATCCCGCCGGTCCAGGTCGAAGGCGATCAGGTACCAGTGGTTGTCGATGCAGGCCAGGTGGTAGGGGTGCACGTGGCGGGGGACTTCGCGACGCGCACCGAGTTTGCGATAGCGGAATCGGACGGCCTGATGTTTCAGGACCGCCACGGCGACGATGTTGAACACCGCCTGATTGGCATCCGCCGGGGCGAACGGGCGGAAGGAAAGACAGCCATCGAGACCGAGAAGGCTGACGCGCGAGGGATCGTCCAGGTGCGGCGTGAGCTTTCGGAAGGCGGTTTTCAATGGCGCCTCGAACGGTGTTCCGCGGTATTGGGCAATGGCCTTCTGCGCGACGAGCAGGGACAGGATCTCCTCCTCGGTCATCGGAACACCCGGGAAATGGTCCACCGGCCTGGAGTAATAATAGCCGTAGCGGCGGCTGTCATACTCGATGGGCAGTTCCAGACGGTATTTCATGAAGTCGATGTCTCGCTTGATGGTGCGGGTGGAGACCTCGGTTTCGCGGGCGAGTTGGTTGCAGTTCGGGTAACGGGCGGACTGCATTTGTTCGTGAATCCGCATCATCCGCTCCCACGGAGGACGCGCGTGAATGCTTTCCTGAACCTTGGGCATGAACTCCTCCTCAAAAAAAAGTTGCGATTTATTTACCCGTCTGACAGCGGATGTCAAACCCCATGTGTAGAATTCGCGTCAAGAACCGTGGGGAGGCCAAAAGGCCCGGCATGAGAAGTCCAAGGAGGCGTGCTGGAACCGCGAGGCCCCGCTCGTGTTCGAAAAGGAGGTGGGGGTCCCGACCCTGTCCGTCCCCCGGGCAGGGTCGGGCATTTTTTCACCCCTGCCCTGACCACGAACATTCCGGCGCCCATGGATCGCGAGACTCCTGTGCACGTCTTGCGTCCGTACTGAGAAAAAGCGCGCGCGGACGGGGGGCGGCGGTGTTCTTGTTGGAAGGGGAGCCGGGGCATCCACGGACTCGCCGCCGGTTGTTGACCCCGCAGGAAATCGGGTGCCGGCCGCGATCAGAGTTCGCCCACGATGGAGGTGGTGCGTTCCTTGAGCCAGAGCAGGTCGGGATTGTTGGGGGAGGGAAAGCCGAAGACTTTTTTTCGTTCGACGGGTTTGCGAGTGCGCGGATCGACCCACCGTTTGATCTCGGCATGGCCGTCGGCAAAGGAGAGAGTGCCAGAACCGCCGTGACGGCTGGCAGCCAGATCGACCCACCAAGGGTCGTCGTGGTCTACTGAAAACCGGCCATCGTCGATGGTATCCTCGTGTTCATCGATGAAAACCCAGGTGTTGACCGGCGCTGGATGGCGAAAATCGGTGGTTTTCAAAAAGAGCCGCCAGTAAGCCCCTCCCGAGTGCCTGCGAGCCCCGACAAACCCGTTCATGGAGTAGCTCCGAACGCGGGGGTGTGTCTCCCCACCGATCTCCGCCCACGAACGGTCGCTCGGACATTTGTAAACCTCGTGGTTTCCGATATGCCCACCGATCCGTCCGAATATGGGTTCGATGAGAAAGAGAGTATTGGTGTTGTCGGAATTGTCCTCTTCGTAATCCAACCATCTCTTTTACCAGCCCTGTTTACGCCAGGACCGGGCGAGGGCAGAGGTAAAAGATCAGGGTAAAAGATGAGGCGGCGGGAGAGGTGAGATCGGATCCTGTTCAGGGATCGAAAGCAGGACGGCTGGAGCGGGATCAATTCCTCAACATGAGAATTGCCGCCAATTCCTTGAACCCGCTTGACGGTGGCAGAACCGAACCGCATTTTCGGACCGATCCCTGTAACTGACCCCGGGAAGCGCGGGGTCCGCATGGTGACTGGCTGTGTGATTCCCCGTTGACACCTGTTCATGCACACGAAACTGACCGGTTGCGCGGGTCGCCTGACGATCCTGGGATTGCTGCTCGGATCGCTTGCCACCGGAGCACAGTCGCCGCCGCGGAACGTTGTCACGCGTTCCGGCGACCGCAGCGTGGTGTTGCACTGGGATCGCGTGGCCGATGCGGATGTCGCCGGGTATCGGGTTTATCGCGCGATGGACCCGAGCGGGTCGTTCGAAGCGGTGACTGAGTCGGTTCTGCCACGCTCCGGGTTCGCGGATCTCCAGGTCACGAACGGGATGACCTATCACTATGTCGTTCGGACGGTGAACAGCGATCAGGAGGAGGGCGGTGACTCTGCGAGAGTGAGCGTGACGCCGCGTCCCTTTGCGGATGATGAGGCGTTTCTCGATTATCTTCAGCGGACGGCATTCGACTATTTCTGGTACGAGGCCAATCCGGAGAACGGATTGATCCGCGACCGGTCGAGGCCGGGCGCCTTTTGCAGCATTGCCGCCGTGGGTTTCGGATTGACGGGCCTGACGATTGGAATCGATCGGAATTGGATCACCAGGGAACAGGGACGGGATCGGGTGCTGACGACCTTGAGGACGTTTTGGGAAAAGCGCCAGGGGCCGGACGCCGTCGGAACCATCGGACACAAGGGTTGGTTCTATCACTTCATTGACATGGAGACGGGGGTTCGCTTCCGGAACGTGGAACTGTCGTCCATCGACACCGCCCTGTTGCTGGCCGGGATTCTCGATGTGGCGGCTTATTTTGACGGCGCGCACGCCGAAGAGGTGAAGATTCGCGAGCTGGCGGACGCGATTTACCGGCGGATCGACTGGCATTGGATGGCCGATGGCGCGGATTCGCTGACGCACGGATGGCGGCCGGAGTCGGGGTTTATTCCGCATCGGTGGCTGGGATACAATGAGGCGATGATTCTTTATCTGTTGGGTCTGGGCGCTCCGGAGAAACCATTGCCTGAGAAACACTGGGAGACATGGACGGAGCCTTACGAATGGGATGAGAGTTATGGATTTGGATTCGTCCATTTCCCGCCGCTTTTCGGCCATCAATACTCGCATTGCTGGGTGGATTTTCGGCGCATTGCCGATGCTCCGATGCGGGCGCGCGGGATCACTTACTTTGAGAACTCGCGTCGGGCGACGCTGGCGCAGCGCGCGTATGCCATCGAGAATCCAGGTGGTTTCGCCGGGTATGGCTCGAATGTGTGGGGCTTTACGGCGTCGGACAGTCCCGGGGGATATTCCGCGCGCGGCGCGCCGCCGGGGTTCAACGATGACGGCACGATCACGCCGACGGCGCCGGGCGGGTCGCTGCCCTTCGCGCCGGAGGTGTGTCTGGCGGCGTTGCGGCATCTCTACGACGCCTTCCGGGAGGAGATATGGACCGAGTACGGATTTCGGGACGCGTTCAATCTTGAGCGCGACTGGTGGGGGCCCGAGGTGTTGGGGATTGATCAGGGACCGATCCTGATCATGGCGGAGAATTATCGGACGGGCGTCGTGTGGCGGCGGTTCATGCGGATCGAGGCGGTGCG
>DATKEE010000041.1:0-8527 GCA_035544555.1 Candidatus Methylomirabilota bacterium | reverse complement strand
GGTGAGGGAAATAAAACCGTTCACGCAAACGAGAAGAACCGCGGATAGAGTGGATGGACGCGGATGAACAAAGCACTGTCGGAATCGGTATCGCAATCGGTATCGGTATCGTTTCCTGTTGTCCCTTGCCGGCCACCACACCGCAACAAACGGCATCGGTTTCACCTCCAGGGCACTGTTCTCGTTTCCTCTCGATACCGATACCGATAGCGACCCCGATGGTTGCTGTCAAAGGTGACGGCATTGTATCCGGGTGAATGCGCGGCAGGGGAAACCACGACCCTCACGAAAAGGAAAGTGTGACCAGGTCCATGCCCCTCTCCCCATCCACTGCAAGCGAAGCTCCGCCACGAATGGAGAGGGACGAGGGTGAGGGTCGCGAAATCCCCACGATCAACAAACGACTGTCGAAATCGGCATCGAAATCGAAATCGTTTTCCCCTCTTGTCGGAACCCGGCGTCGGGTTCGAAAAACTTGAACTTGCGTGGCGGGCTGGGGGAATCCTATGTTCTTCGGCGCCGGTCCAGGCGGAGTAGCCAAGTGGTAAGGCACGGCTCTGCAAAAGCTGCATTCGCCGGTTCGATTCCGGCCTCCGCCTCCAGTCCCAATCCGCATCACGACAGGGAGTCGGCCAGGAAGTTGCCGATCACAGTCCTTCACTTTCACTTCAGCCGCAAAGGGGTCAGTCCCGGCTATTGTTGAATCATGTTGATGTTAAGTCTGTTTGGAGTGTGGTGTTGAGCGCAGCGGACGCCGTTTCCGAGCGGGTGGGGAGGGGGTGGGGTGGATGAACGTTCGTCCGGCATTCGAAAGCGGTAGAGGGCTGGCGCCCACAACCGCACTCCAAGACGCTGGCGCGAGATTTGGAAGGCCCGTGGGAAGTCGGAGACGCTTTGGAGTGCGGCGATGGAGCGGATTCGCCGCTTTCTGAGCGCGTGGGGAGGTGGTGAGGGGGATGAACGTCCGTCCGGCATGCGAAAGCGGTGGAGGGCCGGCGTCCACGACCGCGTTTCAGACAGGCTCTCAATTCAGATCGAACAGGAGAACCTGCGCCGGTTTGCCGCCGCTCAACTCCAGGGAACGTTCCTCGCTGATTGCCGCGGCATCGCCCTCTCCGAGATTCTGCCCGTTGAGAGTCACCCCGCCTTCCGCGACGTGAACCCAGGCATGACGTCCCGGCGCCAGTTCGTGCGTCACCCGCCGGCCCTCGCCGAGCCTGGCCAGCCAGAGGTCGGCGTCCTGGTTGATGGCGATGGAGTCGTCGCGGCCCGTCTTACTGGTGACGAGATGCAGCTTTCCGGGGGCGGCGTCCTTGAGTGACTTTTCCGCGTAACGCGGTGGCGCGCCTTTGCGGTCGGGGACGATCCAGATCTGGAGGAGATGCACGGGTTCGTCCTTCGAGGGATTGAATTCGCTGTGTTTCACGCCCGTGCCGGCGGCCATGTATTGCACCTGGCCCGGACGGATCACGCTTCCGTTGCCCATCGAGTCCTTGTGCTCGAGCGCGCCGCTGAGGATGTAGGTGATGATTTCCATGTCGCGATGCGGATGCGTGCCGAAGCCCATTCCCGGCATGACCCGGTCATCGTTGATGACACGCAGGGTGCGGAAGCCCATCCATTGCGGGTCGTAATAGTCCGCGAAACTGAAGGTGTGATAAGTGTCGAGCCATCCGTGTTCGGCGTGGCCCCTTTCACCGGCCTTTCGAATCTTCATCATGTCCGGAAGATGGCACATCACGGGGATTCAGGGAAATCCCCTGTCGCAATCCCCGTGACGGCCGGGGTGTCGAGGCTCGGAGACTTCTGACGCAGGCTGATGTCAGAGGCTTTTCGCGGTGGGTCGTCGGATGCCGAGCGCCTTGATGCGGGAACTCAAGGTCGATGCGGCCAGTCCCAGACGCCGTGCCGCGCCCTCCTCGCCGGAGACTTTTCCGCCGCAAGCGGCCAGGGCGCGTTCGATGTTCGCGCGCTCGAGCGCCTCCATTTCCCTTGCGCTCAGAATGCGTTCCTCTCCGGCGCCCGCAGGTGCCTCGGGAGCTTGAGCCCGGGGACCCGCATCCGGCATGGCACGGTCCAGCTCGAGCCGGCTGCCGGTCGAGAGGATCAACGCGCGCTCGATAACGTTCTGCAGTTCCCGCACGTTGCCCGGCCATGGGTATTGCTGGAGGCGGCGCAGGTCATCCGAATGGAGCGGTTCGAGCCGCCGGCCCATGCGGCGGGCGAGGCGTTCGGCGAAGGCGCGCGCCAGCAGGGTCACGTCGTCGGCCCGTTCACGCAGGGGCGGGACGCGCAAGGGGAAGACATTGAGCCGATAGAAGAGGTCCTCACGGAATTTGCCCTCGCGCGCCATTTCGTCGAGGTCGCGATTTGTGGCGGCGACGACGCGCACGTTCACCTTGAGGGTGCGCGTGCCGCCGAGCGGTTCGAACTCGCCCTCCTGCAGGACGCGCAGGAGCTTCGCCTGGAGGTCCAGCGGCAACTCGCCCACTTCATCGAGGAAGATCGTTCCGCCATCGGCGAGCGCGAAGCGTCCCTCGCGCCGTGTCGTGGCGCCGGTGAAGGCGCCCCGCTCATGGCCGAAGAATTCGCTTTCCATGAGCGCGCCGGGGATGGCGGCGCAATTCACGCGCACCAGCGGACGATCCTTGCGCGCCCCGGACTGGTGAATCAGATGGGCGATGAGTTCCTTGCCCGTGCCCGTTTCCCCGAAGATAAGCACCGTGGCATCGGTCGCGGCGACGCGCTTGAGCGCTTCGAAGAGTTCCTTCATTGACGGGCTGCCGCCGAGCATGTCGCCCATGCCGGCGAGGTCGCGCACGCTGGCGCGCAGGTATTCGGCCTCGTCGGTGAGCAGCGCGATCGTGCGTTCGGCCGCGAGCCGGTCATCCACGTTGCGGAGGATGACGGTATGGAAGACCTGATCGCGATTCGTGAAGCGCGAGAGGGTTGCCTCCGCGGGAAAGGAGGTCCGGTCCTGTCGGAGAACCGGGAAGCTCTGAGGAATCCACAACTGGCGCCGGTCCCCGGACTGGGCGTCCAGTGCCCGGACAAAGGCATCGAACAGCGACGCGCTTTCCGGGGGGAGAAAGGCGCGCAGGTCTTGACCGATCAAGGCCCGCGCCGGGGAGCCGAAGAGCCGTTCCGCCGCGGGATTCACGCGCGTGATGACACCGGCGGCATCCAGAACGACCACGGCGTCCATGGCGCTGTCGAACAGCGCGGAGAGTTCCTCCTCGCGGGCGCGGACCTCCAATTCCTTGCGGAGCCGGCGTTGTTCGGCGGCCGCGCGCGCCGCGAAGATCTCGAACAGGGAAATGAGGCGCGGGTCGGCGGGCAACGGTTTGGTGTCCATGACGGACAGGTGCCCCATGACCTCGCCTCCGGTGTCGAGCAGCGGCACGCCCAGGTAACTCACGGCCTTGACTGCGACCACATCCGGATCGCCGGGATACAGCTCGATCAGGCGGTCGGGAATGTGGATCAGCTTTTTGGATTCAACCACCGGGGCGCAGGCGGTGCCGGTGATGTTGTATTCGAAGTCCTCGACGAATTCGCCGTTGAGCCAGAAGGCCTGGGCGCGCAGGCGGTGCGTCTCCGGCAGGTACTCGGTGACCCAGGCGCCCGCGGTGCCCATCACGCGGGCCAGGTTCCTGACCAGAGCGCGGAAAAATCCGGTGCCGGTTTCGGAAACGGTCCCTTCGACCACCAGCCGCAGCGCGGTTTCGTCCGGGTTTTGCGTCATGTTCCCACCCAATTGCCGCGAGCATAAGGAAGTCCGCATCGCGCATCAAGACCCGGCAAACCGCAAGGCCATCAGGAGCCGGCGAATCTCATTGAGCTTCGCGCGGGCATCGCGCTTCGTCAGGCGCGGAAACCTGCCCGCCGTCATGATGAAATCGTTGTTGCGGGTCAGCAGCAGTTTGTCATCCCGCGTTTCAATCGATGTAACCCGCTTTTCCGCCGCCAGGACCCGCAGTTCGGTGACCTGCAACAGCAATTCGACCGACGCCGGCAGGACGCCGAACCGATCCCGCATTTCCCGTTGCACCGCCGCCACGGCGTCCTTGTCATCCGTCTGCGCCAGCTTGCGGTACATCTCGATCCGCTGCTGGGCCTCCGGAATGTAATCGAACGGGATGTAAGCCGGCGCCCGATTCATCGGTATCCGGCGGACGGCGGGATCCGGATCCGAGTCCTCCGGGCCATCGCTGACATAGGTTGCGATCTCGCGGGGCACGGTGACGGTCAGATCGGATTCGTCCTTGCGCCCGCCTTGGCGTGCCGGGGCGTTTCGCATCCGTTCCTCGGCGGGATTCATGGCGAGGAAATCGAGTCGTATCTGGACCTCGATGCGCGGACGGACCGTCTCGCCTTTCAGGGAGGCGATGCTCTGTTTGAGCAACTGGCAATAGAGTTCGAACCCGACGGCGGTGATGTGACCGCTTTGCTGCGGACCCAGGAGATTGCCGGCGCCGCGGATTTCCAGGTCGCGCATGGCGATTTTGAAACCGCTGCCGAGGGTGGAGTACTGCTTGATGGCGCTGATGCGTTTGCGCGCGTCGGCCAGAAGTCCCGCGTGCCGGGGAATCAACAGATAGGCGTAGGCCTGATGCTTGTAGCGCCCCACGCGGCCGCGGAGCTGATACAGATCGCTCAGCCCGAACCGGTCGGCGCGGTCGATGATGATCGTGTTGGCATTCGGGATGTCCAGTCCGCTTTCGATGATGGTGGTGGACAACAGCACGTCCGCCTCGCCGTTGACGAATCGCGTCATCACCTCCTCGAGTGTGTCGGCCTGCATCTGGCCGTGGCCGACAATGATTCGCGCCTCCGGGAGCAGGCCGCGGAGTTTCGCGGCCATGGTCTCGATAGTCATGACGCGGTTGTGCAGAAAATAGACCTGCCCCTCGCGGTTCAATTCACGCTGAATGGCGTCGCGGATGAGGCGCTCGTCGTAGGGGGCCACGACGGTTTCCACCGGCAACCGGTCCTGGGGCGGCGTCTCGATGGTGCTCATGTCCCGCGCGCCGGTGAGCGCCAGATGCAGTGTGCGCGGAATGGGCGTGGCACTGAGCGTCAGCACGTCCACGAGACGCCGCAGCAACTTGAATTTTTCCTTGTGCATCACGCCGAATCGTTGTTCCTCGTCCACGATCACCAGGCCAAGTTCCTTGAACTCGATGTCGTTTTGAATCAACCGGTGCGTGCCGATGACGATGTCCACCGAGCCGGCGGCGAGGTCGCGGATGACGTCCTGTTGCTGACGGCGGGTGCGGAATCGCGAGAGGAGTTCGACCCGGACCGGGTAATCGGCCATCCGCTCGCGGAAGGTGTTGTAATGCTGTTGCGCCAGCACGGTGGTGGGGACGAGCACCGCCACCTGACGGCCTTCCATGACCGACTTGAACGCCGCGCGAATCGCCACCTCCGTCTTTCCAAACCCCACGTCGCCGCAGATCAGCCGGTCCATCGGCCGCGCGCGTTCCATGTCCGACTTGCTCTCGAGAATGGCGCGCATCTGATCGGGCGTCTCCTCGTAGAGAAACGAACCCTCGAACTCGCGCTGCCAGGGCGTATCGGCGGCGAAGGCGTGACCGGGCTGTGATTCGCGGGCCGCCTGAATGGCCAGCAGCTCGCCCGCGAGATCGCGCACCGCCTCCTCCGCCTGCGCCTTCGTCTTCGCCCAACGACCGCCCCCCAGCGTGTTCAGCGCCGGACGCTCCTTGCCCGCCCCCACGTATTTGCTGACCAGGTGCGCCTCGGTCACCGGCACGTAAAGCTTCGGCGCCGGTTGATCCGCGTGCGACGGGGCGTATTCGATCACCAGGCATTCCCGACCGGTTTCCGCCGGGGGCGCGTTGAGCGATGCGCTGCCCTTCCGGCCCTGCACCGCCGGCAACACCTGCAACCCGAGATAGCGCCCGATGCCATGCTCGATGTGCACCACGAAATCGCCCTCCTCCAGTTCGGTGAAATCGATGTCCAGGGCGGAACGTGCCGAGATCGCATGAGCCGACTTCAACCGTCGCGGCTGTTGCACCTTGTAACGCCCGAAGATCTCCGCGTCGGTCACCACCACGAGCCCGGCCTGCTCGCTGAGGAATCCCCTCGTCAACGCGCCGATGTGTGTGGCCGGTTTCCGGTTCGACCGGCCCGACTTCGCTCCGGTCGCCTCGATCAGGCTGTCACCGGGCGGCGCTTCCCCGTCAAATCCATATTCCGCCCAGATTTCCCAAAAGCGCTGTTGCTCGCCTTCGTTGTTACAAACCACATGGACGGCGCGCCCCTGCCGCGACCAGCGATGAAGCTGAGCAAAGAACGACTGCCTTTGCGCCGAGGCCACCGCGGGATCGGGCGCGCGATCCGACAGGGGCCGGAACGCATCAAGAGACGGCAGCTCCAACCGGCAGGCGTCCTCTTTTTCGTCCTCGTTGACCTGGAAGGGATCCGCGTCCTCCCGAACCCGCACCTGGGAGAACCCTCTTTGGGCCAGCCGTTCCTTCGCCTCCGGCCAGCTCAAGTGAAACGCGTCGCCGGCGGGAATCTGACGGACATACTGCGCGACGTGTTCCTCCAGGAGATCGGGTTCGAACAGCAGCACGAGGGATTGTTCCGGCAGATGATCCACGAGAGTGGCCATCGGTCCGGTATTCGCCCCGGACGCGGACTCCTGCTTGAGCAGGCCGATTTCTCCCGCGGGCGGAATCGTCACTTGTTGCACCGGCTCGCGCGAGACCTGCGTGTGGGGATCGAAATGCCGGATCGATTCGATTTCGTCTCCAAAGAACTCGAGTCGCACCGGCCACGGACTGGACAGCGGATAGACATCGAGAATCCCGCCACGCAGGGACATCTCCCCCTTCTGCGACACCTTGCTCTCGGGTTCGTACCCCTGATCCTCGAGCCATTCGACGAGGTTCAGCGGATCGATTGCTTCTCCCGCCCGGAAGGCGCGGGTGCGCCTGGAAATGGCGTCCGCGTCAAAAGTCCGCTGGAGCAACGCGGTGACACTGGTAATGAGGAGCGGAGGATTGTCCCTGGGGAAGTGGCGATACCGGTCCAGCGCCACCAGTGATTCGAGGCGTTCCGCCAGAACATCCGCGTGAGGCAGTCGTGCCTCATGGGGCAGCGTCTCCCATGGCGGGTAATACTCCGTGAGCGCCGGTCCCGGGCTGGCTTCGTCTGTTGGGGCTGTGGCGAGTCGCAGCCAGGTTTCGATATCCTGTTGAAAGCGTTCCTGGGATTTGAGTCCCTCGACCACGACGGCCAGTGGACGTTTGGGGAAGGCATGGCGGATCAGGGCGACCAGGAACGGCTGGGCGGCGCGGCTGACTCCCTGACAGGACAAGAGGCCGCCCGTCTCCAGGCGCCGCAACAGGGATTGCGCGGCGGGAGTCTTCGAAAACGCGGCTGGGATGCGCGGAGCCGCGGAGGTGGATGCATTCCGCACCAAGAGTTGAACAGCTTGCCGCAAGGCGGGGAGGCGTCAAGCAACGCAAAAGGGGTCAGGAAGCCCCGCGGACGGTCGGCGGCCCCTGAGTGCGGCGATGCCGCGCGGGAGCATCGCCGCTTGTCAGGAACGCGAAACGAGGCGCGGACTGTCAATTGTGGAGACCCCTTTTGGGAGAGGTGTCAGTAACTGAACTCGACCTGAAGCCAGAGCTTGTCGCGGCTGGCGAAGGGGCCGTCGCCGTCGTAGTGCGCGTATTTGGCGAGTGCGGTCCAGTGTTTGCCCAGTTTGCGCGAGATGACGGCATCGATCTCGGAGCCGTAATCGTCATTGCCGTCATCCGAGTAGAACTGGTGATAGATCACCTTCAGTGGGAACTGTCCGGGCAGCGTGCAGCCCACCCAGCCGTAGAAGTCCTGCAAGCCATCTCCGGGCGTGGCAAGGAACACATCGGCCCAGCCATTGAAGGCGTGCAGGGTGGCGAGCGGAGTGGAGAATCCGACGCCATTGTCGCTGCCGAGCAGTTCGTAACCGGCGCCGGCATTGAAGTGCTTGTAGCTTCCGCCCAGTTCGAAGTTGAGATACTCGGCTTCGTAATCGGTGGCGTTGTCCCCGGCGTCAGTCTGCCAGGCGAACTCGGCGCGGTAGTTGACCTTCACGTCCTCGTTCACCGGCCAGGCGCCGGCAAAGCTCGCGCCGAAGGTGTTGGCGGAAGCCGCGGGGGCGTCCTGGATATCCAGGAGATAGGCGTAGCCGGTCAGTTTTCCGGGCTTGAAACCGGCATACGAGGCGTTGAAGAGATGCGCCTTGGAATGGAAGTCCCCCGCCGGATGATCGTCGCCCACCACCCGGTTGATGTTGTGGACGAAGCCATAGAACAGCGTGGTGTCGTCGAGGCTGGTGTTCTGAAGGCTGATGGCGTCGTAAGTCTGTTCGTTCTGGCGCCAGCCGACGTTGCCGACGAACCGGGCGTTGTCGAGGATGATCCGCTGGCGGCCGAACGTCACTCCGGTGGCGCCCGATTTCCACGACACCTGGGCGCGGTTGATCTCGATGTTCTCGGGGTCGGCAATC
>DATKEE010000040.1:0-3945 GCA_035544555.1 Candidatus Methylomirabilota bacterium | reverse complement strand
AAGACCAGGACGGTGGCCATGCGGTTGGACGTGAGGCCGGCCACGACGAGGTCGCGCACGGACAGCCCATGCAACAGCTCCGAGGGTTCCGGCTCGGGGGCCGCGGCGGACGGGGTGAGATTCAGTTTGCGGGCGAAGATCGCCTGCCGCAATTGTTCCGCCCGTTGGAGCGGGATCACCGACAGCGTGGCCTCGGCGCCCATGCCGCCCGCGGTTTCCACCTGCACGACCGCCATGTTCAACAGGCGGTGGAGGAGGCTTTGTTCGACGCGGATGTCCTGCACGCGTTCGAGCCGGATGTGTCTTTCCCGTTTCTCAATCAGCCCCTGTCGGGTCATCAATTCGGTGTCGGTGATCCGATAGTAAAACGTGAAGTACCGCACTAGGGCGAAGGCGATCTGGGGGAGGACAATGACGGCGGAAAGAACCACGATGGCGCCGCGGCTACCCAACAGAAGGAGGACGACGACCGGGATCAACCAGCCGCGGATGATGTCCCAGGCGGTGCACACCAGGGTGAGGGGGTGCAACCGGCCCTCGATCGTATCGCCTGCATCGGTGGCAGGCGAAGGCTCTCCCCCGGCACCGGGCGGGATGGGGGGCGGCAACGCGGGAGGCCGCGGCTCGCGCGACGGCAATTCACCCGGGACTTCCGTTTCAGACGCCATCATCGCCCCCCACTTCGACGAGATGATCGCGCAATCGGCTGGCAACATCCGCGTCCAGACCGGGAATGCCGATGGTTGCCGCGTGGGTGCCGGCGGTATGGACGACGAGGGAGGCCAGGCCGAAGCGCCGTTCGAGCGGGCCGCGATGGAGATCGACGTGCTGGAGCCGGGTGAGCGGAAGGAGTTGTCGGATTTGGAACAGGATTCCGCTGCGGGTCTCAAGGACCTTGTGGTCGATGCGATAGCCCCAGGCGCGGTAGGATCTGCGCGGCAGCCAATAGAGCAACCAGCCGAACAGCAGCAGCAGCGCGCACCAGGCGGGAAAGACGACCGGCAGGGCGCCTTCCGCCGTCAGGCCCACAATCAACGCCACAAGCCCGGCCATGCCGAGCAGGATCGTGAATCCGATTGCGCGTGTCAGCCTCCAGAGTCCCACAACACGGGGGTCCAGGGGCTGGAACTCCGGGGATTGGGCGGTGGCGGTGGATTCGGCGTCCCGCAAAGCGGGTGCGTGGGCGGGTGCCGGGGGATCGGATGGCGGATGGGAAATCCCGTTCGAGGGTTGGTCCTCTGACATAGGTCACGTCTTGTGTCCGTGGCGCATTGCTGCCCCGTCACGGCTGGCGAGGGGATGCGACGGCGCATTGGATCGACGGCGGGACTCTAAGGACGCGTGCCGGGATAGGCAAACTGAAAGGCGGTTCAAATGGCTTGACCTCCCTGCCGCGCCTTTCCATGGTCGCCGGGTGTTGAAGTTCCTTCCGTCGTTATTCCTGCTGCTGGTGTTTGCGGCCGGCGGACTGGCCGCTCCGGTCGAGCGGTCGGTGGTGCAGATTCTCACCTTCAGCCAGCAGCCCGTCTGGGACGCCCCCTGGCGGTTCGATTCCGTGCGCCGGGGCACCGGCACCGGGTTCGTCATCGAGGGCCGCCGCATCATGACCAACGCGCACGTGGTGAGCTGGGCGCGGCAGATTCTGATCCGGCGCTACCAGGATCCGCGACTTTACGTGGCTCAGGTCCGGTTCATTGGACACGATTGCGACCTGGCGTTGCTCGAGGTCGAGGATGAACGATTCTTCGAAGGCCTCGAGGCGCTCGAGTTCGGCGGTTTTCCCGAAGTGCGTTCCACCGTGGTGACGTATGGGTATCCGGCCGGAGGAGAGCAGATTTCCTACACGCGCGGCGTGGTGTCCCGGGTCGAGATGCAGACCTACGTGCACATCGGCAATCGTTCATTCCTCGGCGTGCAGACGGATGCCGCCATCAATCCCGGCAACAGCGGGGGACCGGTCATCCAGGAGGAACGCGTGGTGGGCGTGGCGTTTCAGGGCATCTCGGGACTGGAAAACACCGGCTTCTTCATCCCGCCCCCGGTGATCGATCATTTTCTGGAGGACGTCGAGGACGGCACCTACGACGGCTTTCCCCAGGCCGGCATCCGCGTGGTCCCGATGCAGAATCCCGCCTACCGCGAATTTCTCGGGCTGCGGGACGATGAGTCGGGCGCGCGTGTGGACAGCATTCTGCCAATTGCCGCCACGCGGGATTTGCTCCGCCTGGATGACGTCGTCCTGCGCGCGGGTGAGTTTGACGTGGGAAGCGACGGCAACGTCTCCTTTGCCGGGAACCGCGTGTTCGCCGGCATCGCGTTTCAATCGGTTCAGTCCGGCGAATCGGTTTCGTTGCGGGTCTGGCGGGATCGGAAGGAGGTCGGGATTTCGCTGCCGGTTTCCATCTACGACGGCGATCGGGCGGCGGGCAACCAGTACGACGTGCTGCCGAAGTATTTCGTTTACGGAGGACTGGTCTTCACGCCCCTCAGTCTGGATTATCTGAAAACCTTCGGACGCAACTGGCGCGACGCGGCGAATTCCGAGCTGATTTACGAACTTCTCTACCGGCCCAATGAAGCGCCCGAGACCGTCCGCCCGGAACCGGTGGTGCTTGCCTCCGTGCTCTCGCACCCGGTCAACGCGAACCTGCGCTTCGCCGGTCGCGCGTTGATCGACCGGATCAACGGCATTCGCATCACCCGGATGGAGGACGTGGTTCGCGCCTTTGCTTCGGCTGATCGGCGGGAGCATCTGCTGGAGTTTCTCCCCAAGCAGGCCGTGGAAAGCCTCGACCGGGTGGAAGCGGAGGCGGCCAACGCGGACATCCTGAACACTTACGGCATCCCCGCCGACCGCAGATTATGAAGCCCCTCGCGGAGTTCGAATCCTCTCCTGTCGTCCGCTCGATTCCCGAGGGAGAGGAGTCGCGATCTGTCACCGGCATGAACCGCCGGTTTGCAACGCGTCCCCGGCAACCGCGCGCGACTGATTTCATCCTCCTGCCCGTGTTGCTGATCGGCCTGCTGCTGGCGTGCGTCCCGGTTTCCGTTAAGGGCGCCCAGCCGCTGGATTCCGGCCCCCCGGAGTGGGAGCAGTCCATCGTGAGTATCGAATTGACGCGGAAGGATTTTGATTTGATGCAACCGTGGTTCAGCCGGGTTCAGCGGGTGGCGAAGTCCGGGGTGGTGGTGGGGCAGCGGGAAATCCTCACCACGGCGGACAACCTTTCGAATCACACACTGATCCGCGTCCAAAAGTCCGGTCGCGGGCGCTGGTGGAATGCCTCGGTCGTGTGGGTCGATTATCACGCCAACCTGGCCGTGCTCACTGCGCCGGACGACACCTTGTGGGAGGGGCTTCGCCCCGTGGCCCTGGCGGATCGAATTCCGCAGGGTGGCGCGTGGCAGATTGCGCGATGGCGCGACGGCAATCTCGAGACACGACGAACCGAGTTCAGCCAGTTTGTGGTGGGGGAGGGCAACATTAGTTTCGCCCCGCACCTGCACCTCGAGATCAGCACCGAGATCAGCGGGGTCGGCTCTTCCGAACCGCTGGTGGCCGGCGGACTTGTGTTCGGGCTCGTCACCTCCCAGAGCGGCAACGTCTGCCGCGTGCTGCCGGCGCCCTTCATCCGCGGGATTCTGGAGTCGCGCGCCCAGGACGAGTATGGCGGACTGGGTTTCTTCGACTTCACCTGGCAACCTTCCGAGAATCCCGATGTTCATGATTACCTCGGGCTCGAAGGCGAACCGCGGGGCGTGGTGGTCATTCATGTGCCCCGGAGTGAAGATCGGGAGCGCGTATTGGAGCGGCTCGATCTGCTGCTCGAAGTCGGCGGCTTTCCCGTCGATGTCCAGGGATATTATCGCGACCCGGATTACGGCCATCTCTCGATCGAGAATCTCGCCACCCGCAGCCACTGGGCGGGCCAGACCATTCCGATC
>DATKEE010000039.1:0-3545 GCA_035544555.1 Candidatus Methylomirabilota bacterium | reverse complement strand
GGGGCGTGACGGGGCAGACGGTGGAGGCCTTCTGGCACTCGATCATGCACGTGCCGTTGTTGAGCGTGGGGATGAATTGCGCGCTGGGGCCGAAGGAACTGCGTCCATTGATCGAGGAGTTGTCCGGGCTGGCGCCGGTTTGCGTGAGCGCCTACCCGAACGCCGGCCTGCCGAATCCGCTGTTGCCGACCGGTTTTCCAGAGACGCCCGAATCGCTGGCGCCGCAATTGAAGGAGTGGGCGGAGCGGGGTTGGTTGAACCTGGTGGGCGGCTGTTGCGGAACCACACCGCCGCATATCGAGGCGATCGCGCGGACGGTGAAGGGATTGACGCCCCGCGAGGTGCCGGAAGTCGAGCCGTATCTGCGCCTGAGCGGCACGGACGCGCTGGTGGTACGTCCGGAGACCAATTTCGTCAACGTCGGCGAGCGGACCAACGTGACGGGGTCGCCGCGGTTTTCGAAGTTGATCCTGAACGGAGAATTCGAGGCGGCTCTGACGGTGGCGCGGCAGCAGGTCGAGAACGGCGCGCAGATCATCGACGTCAACATGGACGAGGGCATGCTCGATTCGGAGCAGGCGATGACTCACTTCCTCAATCTGGTGGCGTCGGAGCCGGACATCTGCCGGGTGCCGGTGATGGTCGATTCCTCCAAATGGACGGTGATCGAGGCGGGGTTGAAGTGTGTGCAGGGCAAGTCCGTGGTGAACTCGATCAGCCTGAAGGAGGGGGAGGAGAGATTCATCCAGCAGGCGCGGCTGGTGCGGCGTTACGGGGCGGCGGTGATCGTGATGGCCTTTGATGAGAAGGGCCAGGCGGACAACTATGAACGGCGCATCAAGATCTGCGAGCGAACCTACCGCATCCTGACGGAGAAGGTCGGGTTCCCGCCGCAGGACATCATCTTCGATCCGAACATCCTGACGGTGGCGACGGGGATGGAGGAGCACAACAATTACGCGGTCGATTTCATCCGGGCGACGAAATGGATCAAGGAGAACCTGCCCTTGGCGAAGGTGAGCGGGGGCGTGAGCAACATCTCCTTCAGCTTCCGCGGCAACAACGCCGTGCGCGAGGCCATGCACGCCGCGTTCCTCTATCACGCGATCCAGGCAGGGCTCGACATGGGCATCGTCAACGCCGGCCAGCTCGCGGTGTATCAGGAGATTCCGAAGGAACTGCTGGGACTGGTCGAGGACGTCCTGTTGAACCGCCGGCCGGACGCCACCGAGCGTTTGATCAAGTTCGCCGAATCTGTGAAGCAGAAGGACAAGACCGAGGCGGTGGCGGACGCCTGGCGCGAGGGAACGGTCGAGGAGCGGCTCTCCCATGCGTTGGTGAAGGGGATCGTCGATTACATCGAGCAGGACGTGGAGGAGGCGCGGCAGAAGCACGACAAGCCGCTCTCGGTGATCGAGGGGCCGTTGATGGACGGGATGAACGTGGTGGGCGACCTGTTCGGATCGGGGAAGATGTTTCTGCCGCAGGTGGTCAAGAGCGCGCGCGTGATGAAGAAGGCCGTGGCGTATCTGCTGCCGTACATGGAGGAGGAGAAGCGGCGGTCCGGGAACGACAAACCGCAGGCGCGCGTCCTGATGGCGACGGTCAAGGGCGACGTGCACGACATCGGCAAGAACATCGTGGGCGTCGTGCTGGCCTGCAACAATTACGAGGTCATCGATCTGGGCGTCATGGTCTCGTGCGACAAGATCCTGCAAACGGCGCGGGAAAAGAATGTCGATGTGATCGGTCTCAGCGGACTGATCACGCCGTCGCTCGACGAGATGGCTCATGTCGCGCGGGAGATGAAGCGCGAGGGATTCAAGCTGCCTTTGCTGATCGGCGGGGCGACCACGAGCAAGGCGCACACGGCGGTGAAGATCGCGCCGCAGTACGAGGAACCCGTGGTCCATGTGCTCGACGCGTCGCGCGCGGTCGGCGTGGTGGGAAGCCTGATCAGCGACGATCTGAAGCGCGGCTATGTGAAGAAGATTCGCGCCGAGTACGACAAGGTGCGCGAACAGCACGCGGGACGGAAGGTGAGGCTGGTGAGCCTGGACAAGGCGCGCCAGGGGGCGCCGAAACTGGATTGGAGCGGTTACACCCCGCCGAAACCGGAATTTACCGGACTCCGCGTGCTGGACACCAACGCGGGCGACGGGCAGGACTCATCCCCGGCTCAAGGCGCGGTGGCAATCGGACTGGAGGATCTGGTGCCGTTCATCGACTGGTCGCCCTTCTTTCACACCTGGGAACTGCGTGGACGATATCCGGCGATACTGAATCATGAGAAGTACGGCGAACAGGCGCGCAAGCTGTTCGACGACGCGCGAAGGCTGCTGGATCGGATTGTGAATGAGAACCTGCTCGGGGCGCGGGCGGTTTACGGCTTCTTTCCTGCGAACCGGATGGGCGACGACGTGGTGTTGTACGCGGATGACGCGCGAGAGCGGGAACTGACGACGTTCCATTTCCTGAGGCAGCAGATCGAGAAACCGGATGGGAAGCCGCACCTGAGCCTGGCGGATTTTGTGGCGCCGAAGGATTCTCCGGCGGGCGGGCGGGATTACATCGGCGGCTTCGCGGTGACGGCGGGCATCGGAATCGAGAAATGGGTGAAGCAGTTCAAGGCTGATCATGATGATTACAACGCCATCATGATCGAGGCGCTGGCGGACCGGCTGGCGGAGGCGTTTGCCGAATACACGCACAAGCGCGCGCGCGACGAGTGGGGCTTCGGACGCGATGAAAAACTGACGGGCGAACAGCTCATCGACGAGGCGTATCGCGGCATCCGCCCCGCGGCGGGTTATCCGGCGTGCCCGGACCACACGGAGAAATGGACGTTGTGGAAGCTGCTCGACGCGGAGCGGAACGCGGGCATCAAGCTGACCGAGAGTTGCGCGATGTGGCCCGGCAGCAGTGTGAGCGGGCTCTACTTCTCGCACCCGGAATCGAAGTATTTCGCGGTGGGCAAACTGGACCGCGATCAATTGAAGGACTATCACCGGCGGAAGGGGATGAGCCTGGCGGAGGTGGAGAAGTGGCTGGGGCCGTATTTGAATTACGAGCCCGCCGTGGAGGAACCGGCGAAGGAGAAGGCCGGGGCGGCGTAAGCGGGGAACGGGGTTTGGTTGTCGGGAATCAGGTGGACGAGCCGGGGCAGTTGTGGGCGGCAGCCCTCCACCGTTTTCGGATGCCGGACGGGCTTTCGTCCAGCGCACATGCGTCCAGTTGCGCTCGAAAAGCGGCGAAGTCGCTGCGCTCCATCGCCGCACTCCAAAACGTCGCCGACTTCGCATGGGGCTCCCCGAACCTCGCGCCAGCGTCTTGGAGTGCGGTTGTGGGCGCCAGCCCTCTACCGCTTTCATATGCCGGACGGACGTTCATCCCACCCATCACCTCCCCACCCGCTCGAAAGCGGCGAATCCGCTCCGCTCCATCGCCGCACTCCAAAACGTCGCCGACGTCGCAAGGCTCTTCCCGAAACTCGCGCCAGCGTGTTAGATAGGGAGAGCCCCCGTAGGGAAAGACGGCCAACGTTT
>DATKEE010000038.1:0-6618 GCA_035544555.1 Candidatus Methylomirabilota bacterium | reverse complement strand
ATTTAGAACGCAACCATGCTGTTACGAATCTGTTTAATCGTCGCGATCATTGCGGGCCTGGCTGTTGCCGTGGTGAGTCAATTCCCGGTTTCTGACCGCATCAAGATGATTGCGGATGAGCGGACGAAGAACGCGAACGATCGTGACTTCGAGCGGGCGGAGAAACAGCAGGCCCAGCGACTGGCGCGGGAGACGCAGGCGGAACTCGAGAGGACGGAGGCGGATCTGGCTTCAACCCGGGCGGAGCTGGAGACGATGGTCGCCCGCAACGACGAAAACGAGCGGCGGGCGAATTCGCTGGCGATGGAGCTGGACCGGGTGCGGAGAAACCTGCAGGAGGCGCAGTTGGAACTGGCGTCGTGGCGTTCGATCGGATTGCCGGTCTCGTCGATCAAGGGGGTCATCGAGGATCTGAAGAACGCGCGTGAGCGGATCGAGGCGATCGAACAGGAGAACGAGATTCTCCTGCGGAGGAACTTCGCGTTGAAGGATGAGCTGGAGTTTCTGACGAGCGATCAGTACCGGCCTCCGGAACTTCCCGAGGGGCTGCGCGGAAATGTGGTGGCGGTGGATCCGAAGTATGATTTCGTGGTGGTGAATGTGGGTGAGGAGCACGGGGTTGTGGATCGCGGGGAATTGCTGGTGAATCGCGAGGGCAGGCTGGTTGGCAAGCTGACCATCGTGGACGCGCAGGGCAACACATCGATTGCGAACGTCGTTCCCGGCTGGGGGGATGGCGACGTGATGGAGGGTGATTTGGTGGTTCCGTCCCGGCCCTGATGAAGTTTCGCGCTCCAGTTCGTTTGCGGCGGGGCGTCTTCTGCCTGTTAACGTTGGCGGCCCTGTCCATTTTGGGCGCGGGCTGCGCCACGACGGAAGTGGACAGCGAGTCCGCCCGGCCTTGGAACACGCCCAGAGGTTGGGAGCACGGGCTTCCCATGGGTGGTTATCAATCCCGCTGAGACAATCCCGCTGAGAGTTTGGCTGAACGAGGAGTTTTGATTGGATCAGCCTGCACGGAATGCGGTTGTCCATCCCCGTCGAAGGTCCTCCGGAGCGGCCCCGCTTTCCCGCAATTGTCGCAGACTCAGCGCGTCGTGCCGTTTCGCCAGGCGGACACCGCGTTCATCGGTCAGGAGCGGGCAATGATGAAACGCCGGCGCTTGCCAGCCGAGCGCCTGATAGAGGAGCAATTGCCGCGCGGTCGAGCGCAGAAGATCGGCGCCGCGCACGACTTCCGTGATCCGCATCGCGGCGTCGTCCACCGTGACCGCCAGTTGATAGGAAGGGAGACCGTCCTGACGCCAGACGACAAAATCGCCGAAATCGGCTCCGGCAAGAAAGGATTGCGGACCGTGATGGGCGTCGATGAAGGAGATTTGACTGCCATCGGGAACGCGGAATCGCCAGCAGCAGGGGGAGGTGGTAGTGACGGACGAGGGGGATTTGAGGCGGCAGGTGCCGGGATAGACGGGTTCATCCTCGCCGGCGTGGGGAGCGGTGAGTGCGCGGAGGACGTCCTGTCGCGAGCAGGTGCACGGATAAAGAAAGCCGCCGGCAAGGAGTTGTTCGAAGGCTGATCGGTATCTGGGTTGGCGGGCGCTTTGTGTGTAGGGCCCGTAAGGGCCCCCGCAGTCCGGTCCCTCGTTCCAGGAGAAGCCAAACCACCGCAGGTCTTCGAACATGGCCTCGAGGAACATGGGCCGGCAACGATGAGGATCGAGGTCCTCGTTTCGGAGGATGAGGGTTCCGTTTTGTTGCCGTGCCTGTTCCTGGGCGGTCCAGAATGTCCGCGCGTGGCCGAGATGAAGAAGGCCGGTGGGCGACGGCGCGAGGCGGCCGCGATAGAGGCTGGGGGAAGCCGTTGACCCGGAGGGCATGCGGAATTCTCTATCACGAGCCCTGGCGGGAGTCAGGAATTTTCGGGGAATCCTTATCGCCAATCCAGTTTAGATGAATTTCGTAGGGGGCGAAGTCATCGGCCTTACCGCAATTCTTCGGGATGCTGTTCGAGCCATTCGCTGAAGCGGGGGAGGGAAAAGGAGAGAAGAGCCTGGATTCTTGCGCAGTTGAGGGAGGTGTCGGCTGGACGGGGTGCTCCCTGGTAATCCCGGATGGAGGCGGCTTCCACGCGAGGGTTGAGTTGCGGGACCTGACGGGCGAGAAGTTCGCCAATGTCCCGGCGGGAGAGTCGTTCGGAGCCGGCGAGGTGGAGCAGACCGGAAGCTCGCTTTTCGACGAGTTCCCATACGGCGCGCGCCGTGGTTTCGGCGGGAATGGGACAGCGGAATTCGTCCGTGAACAATCGCAGGGTCCTGCCCTCGCGCCACGCCTGGAGCATTTGTTCGGTGAACGAGCGGTTTCCGGAGGGACTGCGTCCGGCGTTCAACGAGGTGCGGATGACGAGGTGCCTGGGGTTGAGGAGGATCGATCGTTCGGCTTCCAGCTTGGTTTGCGCATAGACGCCGAGGGGATGGGGCGGGTCGTCCTCGACATAACCGCCCCGGGTGCCATCGAACACGAGATCGGTGGAAAAGAAGACCAGCGGAATGTCTCGAGCGAGATCGCAAAGGTGGCGGGTGACATCGACATTGAGTCTGCGGGCCAACCCGGGCCGGGCTTCGCAATCCGGGCTGCGGGTCAGACCGGCGCAATGAATGACGAGCGACGGGCGGTCGGTTTCGAAGCGCTGTTTGACGGCATTGAAATCGAGCAGGTCGAGGTCCTGGCGGGCAAGGGGCTGGAGGGAGGCGGGATCGATGGAGGGCGGCGCGGAGTTGAGGAGCCGATGGCCGATGAGGCCTTGCGCGCCGGTGATCCAGATGGGGGCGGGGCTCATTTCAGGACGAGGCTGAAATGGTGTGACGAGATATCCAGTCCTTTGTGGAGGCGGGGAATCAGTCGATCAGCCGTTTGTTGAGGTCGGCGTAGGCATCGATGCGGCGGTCGCGCAGGAACGGCCAATGGGTGCGGACCTCATCGACAGTGCCGAGGTTGACGGGGACGATGAGGATTTCCTCGGCGCGAGGGCTGGCCTTGGCGAGGATCTGGCCGGAGGTGCCGGCGACGAAGCTCTGGCCCCAGAATTCGATGCCGGGACCGCCGTCCGGGGCTTCATGGCCGATGCGGTTGGGGACGGCGACGTAGCAGCCATTGGCGATGGCGTGGCCGCGTTGAATGGTTTCCCAGGCGGCGTGCTGGTTGACTCCCAGGCCCGCTTTTTCGCCAGGGTGCCAGCCAATGGCGGTCGGATAAAAAAGGATCTGGGCGCCCCGCATGGCGGTGAGGCGTGCGGCTTCAGGGAACCATTGATCCCAGCAGACGAGGGCGCCAATGCAGCCGTACCGGGTGTCCCACGCGCGAAAACCGAGATCGCCCGGCGTGAAGTAGAATTTCTCGAAGTAGAGGGGGTCGTCGGGGATGTGCATCTTGCGGTAGATGCCCAGCATCCGGCCGTCGGCGTTGATGATGGCGGCGGTGTTGTGATAGACGCCGGCGGCGCGTCTTTCGAAGAGGGAGGCGATGAGGACGACCTTGTGCTTCCGGGCGACGGACTCGAGGGCGCTGGTGGTGGGGCCGGGAATGGATTCGGCGAGGTTGAAGTATTTGTGGTCCTCGGACTGGCAGAAGTATTGGGAGCGGAAGAGTTCCTGGGTGCAGATGATCTGGGCGCCGTCCCTGGCGGCGCGTTCAATCAGGGCGAGGGTGCGTTTGAGGTTGTCCGCGGGTCTTGAGGAGCAGGAAGTTTGGATGAGGCCGATGTTGACCTCGCCCTGGGGGCGTTTGCGGGCGGTCATTTGGATTTGCGGGACACCCGCGCCGTTCGTTCCATGGGGACGGTATCGCCTTTGGAGGGAGGGATGAGGAGCGGATTGTTCTGGCCGAAGAGTTCCCGGATGAATTTGCCGAGGGTCTCGTTGGTGGGGCCGTAACCCTTGTGATAGATGTAGTGTTCGAGGTCGTACAGGAGTTCGTCGGCGTCGGGGTATCGGTCGTGCAATTCGCGGATCAGGGCGCGCTGGAGGACCTCATTGAGTCGTTTGTCGATGCGCTTGTCGAGTTGGCGGAAGTCCGGAAGCGGCAGGCTGAGAATGCGGTCGCGGGAGTCTTCCGGGGAGGAGCCCTTGAAGACATTGTAGCCGAGGAGGAGGTGAGCGAGCACGACACCCACGGAGAACAGGTCGGAGCGGCGGTCGGTGACCTGAAAGTTGGCCTGTTCGGGGCTCATGTAATCGGCCTTGCCGGCGACGACCTCGCCTTCGTTGTCCTGGAGGAAGCCGCGGGCCTTGGCGATGCCGAAGTCGGTGAGTTTCACGTCGCCTTCAAAGGCGATCATGATGTTTTTGAAGCTGACGTCCCTGTGGACGATGCCGAGGGGTTTGTAATCCTTGTCGGTTTTGGCGTGCGCGTAGGCAAGGCCGCGAACGATGCGGCTGGCGATGAAGACGGCGAGTTCGACGGGGAGAACGCGTTGTTTGTCGATGAGCTGCTGGGTGAACTGTTCGAGATTGACGCCGCGGAGGAGTTCCATGGCGATGAAGTAGATGCCGCGCGCCTCGCCGAGGTGGTAGGTCTGGACGATGTTGGTATGGATGAGGTCGGCGACGAGTTTGGCCTCGCCGATGAAGTTTTCGATGAAGTTCTTCTGGTTGGCGTAGCTCTGGCGGATGACTTTGATGGCGATGCGTTTGACGAAGCCGCGGGCGCCGTGTTGTTCGGCCTCATAGACGATACCCATGCCGCCTTCGAAGAGTTTGCGAACGATCTCGTACTGGAACTCGCTCTGAATGGTGAACAGGGGCGCCATTGCCGGGATGTTGTGTGTTTGCAAAAGCAAGTCAAGCCTGCCTTCCGGAGCGGACGAACGCGAAGAAATATGCAGAAATATTGCTGATTTTCCACTTGCGCCTCCGGGGTGAACGGATTTAATAGCGCGCAAGTCGGAAACAACGACATCAAACAAAACCAACCAACTCAATATGGCAAAAGCACTCTCGAAATCGCAAATTGCAGCCGCTATCGCCGATGAGCAGGGACTCACGAAGAAGCAGGCGGTGGCCATCCTGGATCAGATCGCGGATCTCGCCTACAAACACGCGAAGAACACCTTCACCCTTCCCGGGGTGGGCAAGCTGGTGCTGGTGAATCGCAAGGCCCGCATCGGGCGGAATCCGGCGACCGGCCAGGAGATCAAGATTCCAGCGAAGCGTGTGGTGAAGTTTCGCGTGGCCAAGGCCGCCAAAGACGCCATCCTCGGCTCGAAGTAAACCCGTCTCACCGCTTTCCGGCACTCTGTTTCGCAGAGTGCCGTTTTTTTTTCGGTGCTCCGGTCCGGGAGGGCACGGAGCATCGCCTCGAAAAACTTCTGTTTGAGATTGCCATCCGGGAGCGTAAGCTTCGGCTGCACGGGACGCGACATTCATGAAGTGGGAAACCTTTGTACTGGAAAACGCGGCTTGGCCGGCGCTGCTGGTGGATCAGAATGGGTCGATCCGGCAGGTCAATGCGGCCGCGGTCGGGGCCTTTGGCGCCGTGATCGAGGGGGATTCCTGCGCCCTCTCCGCCATCTGGTCCCCCGGCAATCCGGAGTCCCCGGTGGATTTTCTTCAACGCGTCGAACGGTCCCGTTCGGTGAACGCGCCGCTCGAATTCCAAATGAAGGGAGGCGGAACCGGGAAATTCCAGGGCTGGGTTTGTCTGGTATCACGGGAGGGACAGAAGTTTTTTGTCTTCCAGCTTCCGACAGAGGCGGTGCCGGAGCCGGGGGGCGGAGCGGGCAAGCCCGACGCGTTGGAGGGGGACGCCGCGGGGTTGGAAGGGAGCCTGGCGCACAAGCAGAAGCTGGATTGCGCCCTGCAACTCGCCCGGTCGGTGGCCCTGGACTTCAACAACGCGCTCACCACGGTGCTGGGGCACACCTCCCTGGTGTTGAGCAAAATGAAGCCGGACCATCCCTGGCGCGCTTCGCTGATGGAGGTTGAGAAGTCCGCGGCCAAGGCGGCCGAGATTGCCCACGACCTGGCCGCGTTCAGCCGCCAGGAGAAGGACGTCCGTGTGCAGAAGGCGAGCAACCTGAACGCGCTGCTTCAACGCACGGTGGAAGCCTTCCAGCAGGGGGAGGCCGGCCGTCTGGAGTGGGGCCTGCAATTCGAGCGAAGGTTGTTCAGCGCCCACTTTGACGAGGCGAAGATGCAGCAGGCGTTCGTCAAAATCCTGGAGAACGCCGTTCAGGGAATCTCCGGCAAGGGACGCATTTCGGTGCACAGCCGGAACATCGAGATCCGCGAGCCGACCCGGGATCGGACGGTTCAACTGTCGCCGGGGGTTTATGTGTGCGTGGAGATCACGGACACCGGGAACGGTATCGAGGCCGATTTGCTGCCGCGTGTGTTCGAGCCCTTTTTCACGACGAAGGGCGGCGCGCACCGGGGACTCGGTCTGGCGTGGGTTTATGGCATCGTCACCAATCACGGGGGCGGGGTGGCCGTCTCCAGCCAGCCCAAGGTCGGCACTTCCGTCCGCGTCTATCTGCCGGCCACGCAGAAGATCGTCCGGGATGCCGGGGCTTCCCTGGAAGATCTGAGCGGGCATCAGGTGATCCTGATTGTCGATGACGAG
>DATKEE010000037.1:0-2635 GCA_035544555.1 Candidatus Methylomirabilota bacterium | reverse complement strand
CGGCATCGTTTCTGTCTGTTCAATCGGGACGGTTCATGGGCGCGAATCCGTGTCGCTTTCTCCGGCGTCGGCATCACCGGCGGAACCGCCCACCTTCGGTTTCTTCTTCCACGGCATGTCGGGGAACTTTTCAGGCATCTTCATCGGGGGCGGTTTGGGCCGGGCCATCTCCAGTTCGGGATCACCCGTCTTCGCTTCGCCGGGGGGCGCCATGTCTCCCTTCCAGGAGGCGATGCGCGCCTGCAAACCATGATGCTCGGCGGTCTTCTTGTCCCCGTTCTTCATGTAGAACAGGGAGAGGTTCGTGTGGACGAGTTGCTCTTTCGGGCGCAGTTGCTCGGCCTTGTGGCCCTCGGTGATCGCCCGCGCGTAATCGCCCTTCCGATAGAACGCCATGCCCAGCGACAGCCGCGCGTCGAAATGTTGAGCGTCCTCCGCCAGGATCGCCTCAAATTTCGCAATCGCGGCATCGTATTCGCCCCGGCTGAAGTCGAACATCGCGTCGTCGTATTGTTCCTGAGGGTCGGACATATCGGAAATCAAAGGTCATACGGGCCGGCCATCTTCTCGCCCTCCATCTCATAGATCCCGATCAGGTAACCGTTCTCGCGCATTTCGCCGACGCGCAGTTTGCCGAACAGCGTGACCGGTTGATCCATGATCGGCTTCACGCCCTCCTTCGCCATCTTGACGCTCACCCATTCGTTGATCTTGGGCGTGGCCCCGTAGCAGCACATGGATTGATCGCGCATGATGAGCAGTTCGGTCACACGACCCGACTCCACCTTCAACGGCAGCATGAACCCCCTCAACGCGATCTTCCTCTGGTCCAGAGCCCGGACCTCCTTCGGAATCCGGCTTTCCGCGCGAAGGCTGGCAATCGCCACCTCGTTGATGCCCGGGCTGATGATCGACTCGTCCACGTCAAATTCAAAATCTGACAGACGGTCAAACCCGACCTTTAAGAAGCCGTCGATGAGTTCTTCCTCCGCCGGTTCAGGAGCGGATGGCGCGTCGGATTCCACCCTGGCCACGGTCGCCGGTTCCGGTTCCGTGTCCAGCGCGCTGACAGGCGTCTCCGTTTCCAATTCCGCCGGAACCTCCGAATCGGTTGCCGTTGCGACCTCCTTTGGTTCGGGAGCCGGAGTTGTTTCGGGTGGAGAGACAAGTTCGACCTTCGCGCTTCCACCGTCGTCATTTCCCTGGATCGGGGTCTCGGCCACCGCGGCTTGGTCCGTCGTCGCGCTCTCAGGAGCCGGTGCGATCAGTTCGCCCCGCACCTCGGTTGGAGGCGTCTTCGTTTCCGAGCGGTTCGATTGCCCGCCACAGCCGCTCAACAGCCACGCCGCGACAAGTCCGCAGATCCAGGTCGGGATTGCCAGTTTCATGCTCCGCTGATTCCATTTCATAAGCTTCATATCCCGCCGGGACGAAACCGCAGGTCACGGTAGGATTTGCCCTGTATCGTAATCTCTTTCAGCACCGCGTCAAAACCCTCCGTGCCGTCAAGCCAGTCCGCCCGCGCCTCGAATTGCGACGTATTCCCCACGGTCTCGCCGGTGGCGTCATTGGCGACCGCCTCGAACGTGAGCGTCCTCGCCCCTTCCGGCAGCGTCACCTCCACTTCAAACGACTCAATCGGCACGCGAATGAACCGCTCCGCATGACCGTCCAGGACATAGGCCGTAAGCCTGTCCCCTCCCGCGGAAAACACGAACTCCAGGTGAAATTCGTGGTCGCCCAGTTCGACCAGCGTGCCGCCATGCGGCGCCGCGTGGGCGTGATGGCCGGCCTCGTGGTCGTGCGACCCGGGGCCGCATGCCATGAGTGCGATGGCGAGACCGGCGAGGAATGGAATGATGCGGTTGTTCATGATGATTCGTTCGTGAGGCGGCGCGCGCGACGGTTGCATCATGGCGCCAAGTCGGACGCCGTTCAACAGCCCCCATCGAATGGCCGCGGCCTCTTCGTGTCAACGGCCTTCACGAGACCGGCGACAGATGTTCGGCCACGTCGGTGCGGTAGGCCTTGAGCGCGGGAACCAGCCCGGCCAGGACGCTCAACGCGATCATCCCCAGCGGCGCCCAGATCATGATGGCGTGCCCGGCAAACGCCTCCAACACCACCCCGGTCTGCGCCCGCACGATCTGCGCGGTCACCGAGAAGATGCCAGCGTACACCCCGAAAGCGAGCGCCATCCCCAGCGCCGCAATCGCGCCCGCCTCCAGCACGATCATCGAAAACACCGTCCGCCGATGCGCCCCCAGTGCGCGGATGATCGCGATCTCGCGCCGCCGCTCGTTCATCGAATTGTAGATGCTGGCCAGCACCGAACCGGTGGCGACAAGGGCCACAAGATAGGCCACCAGCGCCAGCACACGATCAAACCACGCCAGCCGGTCAAACAACTGCGCCAATATCCGCGCGATCGGCCACGCGAACGTCAGCCGGTCGCCCTGACGATTGTAGAGCATCTCCAGTTGCCGGCCCGCCAGCAGTTGCCCGGGCTGGAATTTCACCAGCACGGCGCTCAAATCAGTGGCCGCCGCCGGATCGTGACCCGCCATCGTTTGCAAACCCCTGAGCGGAATCCAGATCACCCGGTCGGCCGGCGTGTTCGATGGATCGAGCACAC
>DATKEE010000036.1:0-3187 GCA_035544555.1 Candidatus Methylomirabilota bacterium | reverse complement strand
TCCGCGGCTGCAGATTACCCGCCGCCGCCCGCACAAAGAGCATTTCACTGAACAAGACCCCTTTGGCTTCGTAAGGCGCCTCCCGGATCAACGCCTCGAACTCCCGCAGGCCGCGAGCCGCGGTCGCCAGCGTGTCTTCCCATGTGATGAGCCTCTTCGCTTTCCGGTTCACTCTTCGATGGATTACATCCGTCCCCGCGTGCCCGAGAACTGCATGGTGCCGGAGCTTGTTCGTCACCTCCCCGATTGTCACCGCTCGACAGGCTGTTTGCCGGGTTGTTTCTGGCGGGCGGTGCTTGATTTGCCTGGGAGCTTGGCCTAGAGCTCTTGAAGGTTGTTTCCTATACTGTGCGCATCGGCATCATCAAGAATAATTTCCTGCCATCAGGCGGCGGTTCCGAGCGCTATACCACGCAACTGATCGGGCACCTCAGGGATCGCGGCCACTCGTTGCGCGTCTTTGCCTCCCGGTGGAACGCTTCCGCTCACTCCTCCGGAGTCACCCTCCAGCCCATTCGCGTTCCTCCCGGCCCCCCCTTCCTCCGGCTCCTCGCGTTCGCGCGCAACTGCCGTGCGGCCGTTCTCGAAGGCGACTGCGATCTGGTCTTTAGCATCGAGCGGACGATCCACCAGGATATTGTTCGCGCCGGCGGAGGCTGCCATCGCGAATGGCTTGTTCAACGGGGGCGATATTGTTCCTGGCCAAGGCGACTCACCTTCTCACTGAACCCGTTTCATCGGACAACGCTCTGGTTGGAACGACGGACCTTCTCCCCGGGTTGCACCCGCAGGGTCATCGCCAATTCCCACCGCGGGAAATCCGAAATCGTCCGTCACTACGGCTTTCCGAAGGATCGCATCGACGTCGTTCACAACGGGACGGACTGCAATCGTTTCACGCCCCGGAAGCGGAATGGGGAGCGCCGGGAAACCGTTCTGTTGCTGGTCGGGTCCGGATTTGAACGCAAGGGGCTTGCCTTTGCGCTGCGCGCGCTGGCGAAACTACCGACGACCGTTCGTCTCGAAGTGGCCGGAAAGGGCAACCCCGGACCCTATCGCCGGCTGGCGGCCCGACTGGGCGTCGGGGATCGACTGACGTTCCTGGGCACGGAGGCGAAAATCGAAGCGGTCTATGCGCGGGGTGACATCCTGGTTCATCCGGCCATCTACGAACCGTTCAGCAACGCCTGCCTGGAGGCCATGGCGTGCGGTTTGCCGGTCGTTACCTCGCGTATCAATGGCGCCTCCGAACTGGTGGAGCCCGGCATCAATGGAACGATTGTGGACGAGCCCGCGGATTCGGACGAACTGTCGGCCGCCATCCGCCATTTCCTGGATCGCGACTCGCGGGAGGCGGCCTCCCAGGCCGCCCGCCGGACTGGCGAGGCGCATCCGTTCTCCCGCAACGTGGAGGAAACCCTCGAAGTGATTCGCGGATTGTGCGATTCAGGAAGAGGATGAGTCGCTTTACGTAAGAGATCGGCCGTCGCGGTGATGCCGTTGCTCACCGATTGGACAAGACAGCAGAAGTGCCGGGCCAACAGGCGGTCGTGCCCGACCGAAAGACGCTGAACATCAGGAAACGTTGTGCCCCAGAGTTTCATCACGGAAGCGGTTGTTGAAGCGGTGCGCGGCCTGCCGCGCTTCCCCTCCTTGAGTGTGCTGGACCTGAGTTGTGGCGAGGGTGAAATCCTGCAGCTCCTGAGGGACATGGGGTGTGATGTGCATGGAACGCATTTCCGCGAGAAGGATTATATCGTAAAGACACGCGACCGGTTGCGCGATCTGCCCATCACGGCCGGCGTGAATCTTCACCAGCCATTGCCCTTCCCCTCCGGGGCGTTCGACGTTGTGCTCCTCATCGAGGTCCTGGAACATCTTGAAAGCCATTTCAACATCATTGCCGAGGCAGGTCGCGTGCTGAAACCGGGCGGGTTCCTCCTCATCACGACTCCGAACATCCACCGGTTGCATTCCCGGCTGCAGTTCTTCCTGACCGGCAAGCACAAGCTCATTCGACGTCGGTTTGGATGGGACCTCCGGCCCGAGGATCGTTATGCCTACCATATCGCTCCGGTGGATTTCCCGCTCATGCACACGCTCCTGCATCAGGCCGGACTCGAGATGCGGCAACTGCGTTTCACCCGGTTCAAATGGACATCCCTGTGCCTCCTGCCGCTATGGCCCATCATCTGGATGGCTTGCCGCCTCACTATGGACCGCGAAACCAGACGTTCGGAGCCGTTTCGAAAGGGGGAACAGACGCTGAACCACTGGCTGACCCGCCCGGCATTGCTTTTCAGCGAACAACTCTTTGTGGTCGCTCAACGGCGCTCCGACCCTGAACGGGTCGCTTTCGGAAGCGCACCTTCCCTTTGATCCGGTGCTTCCAGTCGTAGTAGTGGAAGGCAACGCGCATCCAGGGACGGAATCGCCGGCGCGCGCTTTCGAAGTAGGCCGCCAACAACAGCTCGCGCCCGGGCCACTCGAGCGGATGACACAACCGCATCAGATCCGCCAGACGCCGGCGAAGGGAGATGGACTTCACCCCGGCGCGGGCTCGCGCCGTGTCGATCAACGCGCACTCGATTCCTCCGTCCGGGCTTCCTCGCAACAAGAGGTTGCCGGGAGACAGGTCCCTGTAAAAGACCCCGCGCCCGTGCATTTTCGCGACCAAGGCGGTAATGACGCGAAAGACCTCTTCGAATGGCACTCCCATCAACTCCCTCTCTCCCTGGTTGAACGCATTGAACGCCTGTCGGGCGGATGAACCGCCCTCGAACGTCTCGCACAGGTAATAGTTCTCGCCTTCCCGGGGGCTGAACCGGTGCTCGAACCACGCCACCGGACGCGGCGTCGGGATTCCGCGGCGGATCAGTTCCTGGGCGCCGTTCCAACTGCGCAAGGCCTTCGTGGGCTTGAAGGATTGCAGCCAGCCGCGCACGCCCCGCGCCGGTTTGAAGTGCTTCACCACAAGGGACGGTCCGCCCGGCCGGACCGGCGGCACCGACCAGACCCGATTCCGCTTGTTCCGCATCACGGTCGATTCCGGGGAACTCATCGGCGTCAATCGTTCCGGTAACAGCGCTTCAACCTCGATGGCCGCCTCATCCTTGCGTGGACGAATGAATCCGCGCCACTCGTCGCTCAGCACGTGGATGCAGTCCCCGTCCGTGCCCGTCGCCAT
>DATKEE010000035.1:0-4129 GCA_035544555.1 Candidatus Methylomirabilota bacterium | reverse complement strand
TCGAACCACGAACGTCAGCAGCAAAGGCGGATTTACGTTGGACGAGCACTTCAGCATCACCGTTCCGGCCGAACACACACTTAAACAGGGTGACGAGATTCCGATTAATATCGTGTTGAACCGGGGGCCTTATTTTAAGCGAGACGTCCGACTGGACATCAAAACGGAGGGCATCAACGTGACTCCGAACTCGGTCCTCGTCAAAGCGAGCGACAAACCTGAAGTGCAGTTGCACATCACGGCGTCCCGGGAGGCGGCGCTTGGCGAGTATCGCGTCACGGTCACCGGAACGCCCACTACAGGCGAGCCGGCGGTAACCCGGTTCATCGTCAGTGTAATCGCTCAATAACATGCGGGGTGAATCGCGCCATCCTCGCAATGTGGGCTCGTGCCGACAAACAGTTCCACCCCGTTGCTGCGATTAAAGAGGAACAGCACATCGCCATCGACCTGACGAAAAAGCGGATCGAGAACAGTCCGTCGCTGAGCACTGACTTGCCCGGGTTCCGCCAGTTCGAGGAGACCTACTACGGGTATCACGAATGGCCAATGTATTGGGCGGGGCCATACATGTGGGGTTCTTATCCCTGTCCGGGCGGGAACGCGCGAAATGGACTCCACCCCAAGTGCAAAAGCGTGGGATCCTCCATCTCCGGAGCCCATTCGCTGCCAAACTGATCACCCGGAATCCATGAAAAACAAAGTCTATAAAACCATCGAACTCACCGGCACCTCGACCAAAAGCATCGAGGAGGCCGTGAACACCGCGCTCAAACGCGCCGGCAAAACCATTCAGAACCTAAGCTGGTTCCAGATTGTCGAAACCCGCGGGAGCATCGAGAAGAACCAGGTTAACCACTGGCAGGTCACCATCAAGGTCGGTTTCTCCGTCAAATAGTCCCTATGACATCCTGGATGCTGCTGAATGAATGGTTCAGCAGTTGATCGCGTTGCCTCAACCCGGAGGGCGGCGGGGATCGGCCCGGCCACCCTGGCCGGCTTCAATCCACGGGTGAAACTGCCGGCGAACTGGGTAAAACACTCCATAGAACCCCGGGGGCTCCCCGCCTACGGTGGATTACACGGCAGAGAAAAGCTCTGCTCGCAGCAAAACCAAATCACAAATCACAAAAGACCAAATAGAAATACAGCCATGAAACGACAACTACACACCATCCTCGCCGCCACCGCGGTTTCGGCCTTCGCGTGCTCCGCGCTGGCCCAGGACACGACCAACCCCCAGAAGGATCAACGGGATTACTCGCGCCATGAATCAGCCCAGGAGCGACGGGCGGACCGATTGAACGGCGCGGCGAAAGCCAGCGAACTCATTGGCATGGAAGTCAAAAACTATCAGGACGAGAAACTCGGCAATGTGGAGGATCTCGGGGTGGATATGGAATCCGGCCGAGTCGTCCAGGTGATTCTATCGTACGGCGGTTTCATCGGCATCGGCAAATCGCTGACGGCCGTGCCCCCGGGCGCGCTGCATCATGACACCGCAGCCGAGGTGCTCCATCTGAACGCCGACAAGGCGAAGCTGGAAAGTGCCCCCAAGTTCGATGCGGATAAGTGGGGGGAATCCTCCAGCTCAAATCGACTTGCCGCCATCTATAGTCTCTATGGCGAAGAACCCGCGTTCAACTTCATCGGCCAGGGAGAGACCCGACGGGATGGTCAGCGCAACCAGACGGATCAGCGCCAGACGGACCAGCGCCAGACGGATCGTGCGGCTGTTCCACGCAACGTCGTGACGCGTAACAACGACCAAGCATGGGATCAGTCCCGCTCGGCCCGCGCGCGCCAGGACATGATACCGGCGGAACGGTTGGGCAAGCTCGAGCGGGCCAGCAAGCTCATCGGCATGACGGTCAAGAACCGGCAGGACGAAACCCTTGGGGACGTGGACAACATCCTCGTCGATCTGACCTCGGGCCGGGTGGTGGCCGTGGTGCTTTCTTCCGGCGGGTTCCTCGGCATGGGCGATGAGCTCAGCGCCGTGCCCCCGACCGCCCTGCAGTTCAGCGCGGACCGGGACAGCCTTCAGCTTGATACCACGAAGGAACAGTTGAGCAGCGCGCCGCATTTCAAGGCCAATCAATGGCCGGATTTTGCCCAACCGGAACAGGCCGGCGGCATTTACCGCGCCTATCAGGTCGAGCCGTACTTCTCCACCGACGCGACGACGGATGCGGACAACACCCGGCGCAATGTGCGCGACCGGAACGACCAGACCCTCACCCCGCTGGATCAGGGAAACAGCCCGGCCGACATAAGGACGACGGCCTCGATCCGGAAGGAAATCGTAGCGGCGGACAACATGTCCGTGAACGCCAAGAACGTGAAGATCATCACCAAGGATGGCCGCGTCACCTTGCGGGGAGCGGTCAACAGCGCCGAAGAAAAACGGCTCATCGGCGAGATCGCCAACGGGATCGCCCGCGCCGCGAATGTGGACAACCAACTGGAGGTGAAACGCACCACCAGCGGCGACTAAACCGGAAACTCCGCAACCAAACCAAATCAACGAAAGAAAATCGCATGTCTAAAAAATCAGTATTCTGCATCGCAACTTCCCGTCCGCAGGCGGATCGAATCGTCAATCAGCTTCGGTCGGCAAACTTCTCGAACAACGACATCTCCGTGTTGTTTCCCGACAAGGAGACCACGCGGGATTTCGCGCATGAAAAGAACACCAAGGCCCCGGAAGGCGTGGCCGCCGGGGCTGGCACGGGCGGCGTTGTGGGCGGCGCGCTGGGCTGGATCGTGGGCATTGGCGCCCTGGCCATCCCGGGTGTCGGGCCGTTTATCGCGGCGGGCCCCCTTCTGGCGGCACTCAGTGGCGCCGCCATCGGCGCGGCCGCGGGTGGCATTGCCGGCGGGCTGATCGGACTGGGCATTCCCGAGCTGGAAGCCAAACGGTACGAAGGCAAGGTGAAGGCCGGGAACATCCTGCTCTCCGTTCACACGGATGACTCGGATGAAATCGACCGGGCCAAAGAAATCTTCGAGTCCGCCGGGGCGGAAGATATCTGCACCACGGGCGAAGCGTCCGTGCCCAGGCAAAGAAAACCGGACAACCAGTCTGCGCATCGGGCCGGCGCCTGAACCCAAGTATAAGCAACCAACAATCCTCCGGCGGTCAGGTAAGCTGACCGCCGGGGACTTTTTTTGACCACTCCATAACCAACCAACGCAAAAAAACATGAAGACGCTTAGAAACCTATTCCTGGACGAACTGGCCGACATCTATGACGCCGAGAAACGAATTGTGAAAGCGCTGCCGAAGCTGGCCAAGGCGGCCACCTGCAAGGAGCTTCGCGTCACCTTTCAAACGCACTTGAAGGAAACCGAGGGCCACGTGAAGCAGCTCGAAAAGGTCTTCGCCTGCTTCGATCAAAAGGCCAGGGGAAAAACGTGCGAGGCCACCGTCGGGCTGCTGCAGGAAGGCGAGGACATCGCGGAGGAATACCAGGGCTCGTCGGCCATCAATGCCGCCCTCATCGCTGCGGCGCAAAAGGTGGAACATTACGAGATTGCCTCGTACGGCTGCCTGCATGAGTGGGCGGAACTCCTGGATAATGAGAAAGCCGCCCGGCTGTTGCAGGGAATTCTCGAAGAAGAGAAGGCAGCCAATGAAGCGTTGAATGAACGGGCTCATGCGACCAGCAACGACGAAGCGCTGAGCAAATCGGACGACGCAGGCACTTCGGAGCGTAAGATCGGCGCCAAAACGCCGGCAGTGCGCGGTGCCGGCCGCGCCGGCAAGTCGAACCATTCGCGCATCGAGTCCCTGGCCTAGCGGAGGCCATTCCCAGCCTGCAACCGTGCCCGGGCGGTTGCAGGCCCTTCGATGCATCAACCGACAGGCCTTCCAAGACACAACTTTGAAAATATCCGCCAATCATCTAAAGCGTTACAAGGAAATCGCTTTGTTAATGTGGAAGTACGGCCGCTCCGATCTCGTGAAGCAAATGGGGATTGACGAGGCCGTTGATCCCCAGGAATTGAAACCGGCCGGCGCCGGAGGGGCCACACCGGATCAGTTGGCCGATGACCTTGAAGCGATGGGCCCCACCTACGTGAAGCTGGGCCAGGTGCTGTCCGGCCGGCCAGACCTGCTGCCCGA
>DATKEE010000034.1:0-10025 GCA_035544555.1 Candidatus Methylomirabilota bacterium | reverse complement strand
GTGGAACCGGATTACGAGCTTTACGCGCACATGAACGTGAATTACCTGCGGATGGACCGGGTGCCGCGCTTCGATGAGGGCTGGCAGCCGGTGCTCGATGCCGTGCGGGATGGACGCTACTTTGTCAGCACGGGGGAAATCCTGATCCCCAGGTTTGCCGTCGGCGGTCGTGAGAGCGGCGAAACCCTCTCCTTGGAAGGCGGCGGGCCCGTTGCCCTGGAAGCGGAACTCGAATGGACGTTTCCGCTGGCTTTCGCCGAACTCATTTCCAGCGACGGCAACGAGGTCTTCCGGGAGCGGATTGACCTGGGCGACACAACGGAGTTCGGGACCCGCGCTCTCCGGATGCCGGTGGAGCTTGACGGCAGGATCTGGGCGCGACTCGAGGTGTGGGATGTCGCGGCCAATGGCGCGTTTACCCAGCCGGTCTGGATCGAATCGGAACGCAGATGACGCGATGAAACCGTGGCCGAAACGCGCGCCCCTGGATGGAGAATCAAATCCATCGTCAGCCTCAACCCTGTCTGGTAGAACAGCATCATGACGGAACGCAACGACCCCTGTCCTTGCGGCAGTGGCAGGAAATTCAAAAAGTGCTGTATGAACAAAGAAACGCACGCGGAGAAACCGAATCCCGGCAGACGCATTCCTTACGGATGGATCGCGGTGGTCGCTCTGACGGCCATCGCGCTGGCCGTCGTCTTTTCGATTCCGAAGAGTGGCCCATCCGGGGATGGCAATGACGTGCCGGCCAGTCCGCCGCCAGCCGGTCCGCCTCCGGCGTGGTATTACGACGAGGCCAACGACCGTCATTGGGATCCCGGCCATGGTCACTGGCATGACGGACCGCCCCCGCTGAACAGAAGTTCCTCCCCGGATCCCGGAACCGGAACCGTGATGCCGCCGCCGGAGCAACCCCTCGAAGGACCCACTCCGGATGCCTGGCATTACGACGAAGCAAACAACCGCCACTGGCATCCCGGACACGCCCACTGGCACGAGGGCCCGCCCCCGCCACCCGAAGAGCGTTAGTCTTCAGAGTTAAGCACATCGCCGGCTCTTGCTCATACTCTTACTCGTGCTCTTGCTCCCTGCCCTAACGCCCTGATGCCTTAAAGATTATGAGTAAGAGTAAGAGCAAAAGTATGAGCGCCCGGTTGCTCTTCCGTCGTCCCTAATTCAACACCAGTGGGGACTGAGGGTGAAGACCATGCCGCATTCCGTTTAAGAACCCGTGCTCCCTTTCCCTCCCTCTCACGGCGCGACCATTCTCTTCGCAAGCACAGCGAGGGACTGAGGGTGAGGGAAGAATCCGATGGTTAAAGATTCCCCCTCATCCAAACGACCCGGAGGAAGCACCGCGGCGCGTCGGGGTTCGGCGGATCGGGAATAGGTTGCAATCCACCCGCCGCGCTTTCGATCCGTTCGAGCAACTGCCAGTCGGGCGGGCTCAATTCGTAACTGAAGTGTACTTCATACGTCTCGCCCGCCATGGCCTGAAAGGAAAAGTCCGGCGGATCACCCGGACCGGAAACCATCCATTGCAGATGGAACGGCTCGGTGATGGTGAGCGTGAATTGCCGGCTCGCCGTCAGCGGAGACGGTTGCTGGTCCGACACGGTGACCGTGACCGAAAAAACTCCCGGCGATTCCGCCGTCCCGCTGATGCGGCCGGTCGCTGGATCGATGTCCAGCCCGTCCGGGAGGCCCGAACCGGAGAAACCGAGCGGTTGCGGTGGCAGGTCCGGATCACTGGCCGTGACGGATATCTCGAACGGAATGCCCGCGGGATGTTGCGCGTCCGGGATGGGTTGAAGCGACGGCGGCCGATTGCCCGGCAGCGAGCCGGGGGTTCCACCCGCGGCAGAAGGCTGCCAGTTCGCCGGGTCGTTTCCGTAGGCAGCCAACTCCACGCGCTCGAGACTGATTCCGCCGGTGTCCGCCTCGATTGGCCAGGGCGCCACGGGTTCGTAACGAACCCGGTCCACGCGGTAGTAGGGGACAGTTCCATCCGGCTCGGGATCGCCAGGACGGCGCAATCGGATCGATTCGCCGGCATTGTTCAACGCCCCCGTCCAGGGTCCATACACCGGGACCGAGTCGTCCAGGCCGTGCTGTTGACGGAACGCCGCCGGATTGGTGTTGCAAACCAGAATGAGGGCACCGGGCGCGATTTCCTGTCCGGGCGGGAAGGAGAACTCGACGGCATCCGACAGTTCCCAGGTGTTCGTGGGTCGCGCGGGATCGTAAAGCGCCACGTGGGTGCCGGTGATGTTTACCAATTCCACAAACTCCGCGAATTCCCCGGAAGGCTTGTAGAGAATCTCGCTGAACACGACCGGGCCGACGCGCGGTGCCGAATTGGGTTCCCCGGGTGTCACGCTCAATAATTCCGTGAAATCCACAATCCCGTCCGACCGTGTGTGCCGGCCGAAAGGTTCCTCCCGTTCCACGGCGGGAATATCCACCGTATCGATGAAGCGGACGAGGTTCGTGCCCGACGCTTCGATCAGCAGGATGTCCGAGCCCAGCTCGCTGAAGCCAAAGCCGAGTTCGTCGGCACTCAGCACCAGGAAACCGCCGGGAGCGAGCGACGCATCCTCCGGGAACGGATACCTCAGCGGCTGATCGTAGTGATCGCTCAGAAACAGACCGGTGAGATCCACGGGTTCGGGACTGATGTTCTGGAGTTCCACCCAGTCCACGCCCGTGTCGGTGTGCGCAACCACCTCGCTGATCACCAGGTTCCGCGGCACACCGTCCAATCGTCCGGGCGACCCGTGATAGAGCGAACTCGAACGCCAGTGGGCGCCACGGTCCAGATAGGCTTCCAGTCCGGCGGGATCCGCGACCGCCGCGGCCGGATCGCGCAACTCCAGCGAACTGCCATCGCCGTCCGCGCGTCCCGGCCAGGCGCCGCCCGTGCCGTAGTCCACCGAAACCAGCTCCACCCCGTTTGAATCCACCAGGGCAATGCGTTCGCCTTCGTTGGCCAGCCGCCCGGACCATTCGCCCGCAACAGACAGATTCGGATAATAATAGGGGGAGGACGGCGTGCGATATCGCTCGTCGAAGGCCGTCGCGTTTTCCACCACCAACGCAAAACCACCCGGAGCGAGGTAATAGCCGTTCGGAAACAGGAATTGCACGCCGTCCGCAACCCGCGCCCCGCTCAGATCCACCAGGTTCGAGCTGAGGTTCATCACCTCGAGAAACTCGTAATCGTCCGAGCCCGCCGGATTGTAGTGCAGCTCGGTGATCAGCAGATCACCGACGGACGGGGGATGCGGTTCGGCCATGAGGAAGCGGGCGTCGGTCAACGCGCTCCACGTGGACCCATTCCACACGCGTGCGCGGATCCGCGTCTCCTCCTCGAGAATCAATTGCGTCGAAGCGGCCGCCCCAAGCCCCAGATCGAATCGGAGGTCCGAACTGGTCACCGACGACTGATGCACCTCGACCGCGAGGACGTTGAGCCCTTCGACCAGCAGCCCGGCCGGCACGTCAAACGTCACCGGCGTCTCCTCCGCGCTGCCTCCGATGGCGGACACGGCCAATGTCGTGTGTGTCACGGTTCCGCCGGGCATGTTGTCGCGCAGCAGTTCCGTGCCGTTCAAATACACCACGGCGCCATCGTCGCGCACGAGATCCACGGTCAACCGCGGGATGTCCCCGACGTCCGTGACGCTGAATGAATGGCGGAAGTAGGCCGCGGTATGTTTGTTGCCGGAATCCGGACCGTACCCGAGGACCGTGGCCTCGTTTCCATTGCCGTATCCCAGCGGGGCCGATCCCGATGACCACGCCGAGTCGTCGTAACCCGGATCCTTCCAGCTTGAGGAAGGCGGAGCCCCCTGGTCCCAGTAACGCCAGTCCGAACCCAATGGCACCTGGATGGACTGGCTGCTCCACGCAATCGCGTTCGGTGAAACCGCTCCGCCCGCCAGACGCGGATCGGTTCCGTCCAAGGTGTAATACACGGTGCCGGGCCCCGCGGTGAGCGTCAGCGCGAACCCGTTGGAAACACTGCCGCCATGCTGGTTGAACACGGGCGGATTCACCGGGGGATACAGGCCGCGATTCCGCAGTCGCGCGAAGAGATTGTCGGTCCGGTAGGGGAACAGATCGGTGCGGATGGTTTGCGCGGCGCTTTCCCAGTTGGCGGGTGTCCGATAACCCCACCGCGCGCACTCGGCGATGAGGCTGTTGCGGATCTCGTTCATCCGCTCATTCAGCCGCGCCTCGTTCCGGGCCGGAGTCAACGCGCCATCGTTGAACAGATGAAGATAAATGCGATCGGCCAGCAGCGTCATGAAATCCGGATGCGCCTCCGAGACCAGCGCGCCAAATATCTGGCCGGGGCCGCTGTTGCCCGTCTGATCCAGATTGAGCGCCGACGTGCGCAGATATCCGTCCGCATCACCCAGCCAGAACTTGAATCCGCTCCCCGGCTCGATCGGTCCGGCGGCGCGGAACTCGGACTCCGCATTGCCGTAATTCCACATCAACATGAAATCGATGAAGTGCGGCAGATCGACGCGGTCCTTGATGGCTTCGTAGGAGCCGCGGTTGGCGAGGACATATTCCCATGGCTCGCGATGCAGCGGATCCGGCATGCCCGGGACAAAGCCGCCGGGTCCATTGTCGTTGCCGCGCACATTGACGAATTCCTCCGTGGGTCTGCCGAGATAATCGCCCAGAAACACGTCCACCAGCCGTTCGCGCGCGTGATACTGGCCCCAGTAAACTCCGTTGAAATACACATGCACGTAGCGTCCGTGCGGATTCAGACTGCCCATGTCCAGCATCGTGTCTTCCGTGAACCGCGCCGCCATGTAAAACCCGCGCGACACCGCGTCGTGGTTCCCCGCGCGCAGGTCGATCTCATCAAAGGCCTCCGCCGCCTGAAAACCGCGGTCAAAGCCCCGGAACAACGGCGCCTCCAATTTCCGCAATCCATACTTGGACCGGAACTTCAACTGGTAGCTCTTCTTCGCGAATGTCGTCCACGCCCCGCCAAACCGTTCCACACCGCAGTTCGCCTGCGTCGGCGGCGATCCGTCCGGCCAGAAAATCTCCACCGACGCCTCCCGCTCGTTCCAGTCGTCCGGCAGTTCCGGCACACTGATGCAGATCGACGGCAGATCCATCAATCCCTGGCGGAGGCGGCTCCCGTAATCCCGATCCTCCGTGATCGAGGAATCCATGTGCGGCGACGCGACCACGTCATCCACAACGCCGTAGGTGTGCGTCTGGGTCCGCGGGGGCTTGAACCGGTCGCGACGCACGGCGGCGCGGACGGTCACGGTATGGTCCACGGACAATGGACCCGTGTAGGGCACTGAAGGTTCGGTTCCGTCGAGGGAATAAAACATCTGCGAGTCCGCGTTGGGATTGGTGATCGTCAGCGTGAACGCGTTGGTGTGGAATCCGCGGCTGTGGCTGAAGACCAGCGGTTGCAGCCAGCCTTCATACGCGGGCGCGATGTTCGGCTCCCCCGGCGTGGGCTCCACAAACGGCCCGGTGCGTTCGATGGAGAATCCATACGCCAGATCCTCCCGCTGCGGCGGATAATCAATCACCGAATCCAGCACCGTTTCCCCGTCCGGGGCGGTCAGCACGATGGACTCCCCTCCCGCGTTCAGACTGAAATCCGCATGAAGAAACCCGGCTTCATCGAACGGTTCATCGCGTCCTGACGCAAACACGATGAGATATCCATGTGGCGGCACGATCACCTCGGGAAACACCCACTTCATGGGAGCGGAAGGATCATCGCTCAGCCCATGGCCGGTGAGGTCGAGCGGATCGTTGTTCGGATTGTGCAATTCGATCCAGTCCGGGGCGTCACGATTCCCGTCGCGCAACGACAGGCGGTTGCTCGCCATGAATTCGTTGATCCGCGGAGGCAGCCGCTGCCCATCGACTTCAATCGTCACGTGGCGCGTCACCGTCCCGTTGTAGTTGCTGCCCACCAGCAGGTATTCGACGGATAGCGTGGGCTTGACGGTCACTTCTCCCGCTCCGTCCATCGCTGTCAGCGCGCCCACGGATCCATATCTCGGATAAAGCGACAGGGCGTAAAGGTCCGATTCCCGCCACAGCAGCCGGGTGTTTTCGCCGGCGTTGATCCGGTATTCCGAAGCCGTGAATTCCATGGTGTCCGCATCGGTCAACGGCCGTCCAAATGCCTGCACTTCCTTGATCCCTAGCCACCACTCGATCCCCCCGGTGGGATGGGAGCGCTCCTTGTTCTCGAATCCGACACGCACATAACGCGCGTTGACGGCGCCGGGCAACGGGATGTCGAACGTCGGCGACGTGCCTGCCAGGTGTTGCGAGAAGACCGAGTCGTGCGCCTCGTCGAACAACCGGACCGTCGCGTGGGTCATCCGTCCCTGAAACCCGTCCGCCGCCACCACGCGCACACTGTAAAGCGCTCGCGTCTCGCCGAGATCCGTCTCCCAGTACGCGTCCACCGTCCGTTCGGTGGTCTCCGTGTGGGTGGCATAATCGCCGTCGTTGCCATTCGAAGTCGGCGGGAGGTTGTCCGAGAACCGCAACATGTAGGCCTCGGTGCCCAGCGCGTAATTGGTGGCCGTCAGCACGTTGATCTCCGCCAGTGAAACGATTCCATTGCCCTGGCCGTTGACGGCGCCATTCTCCAAACCGATCCGGACATGTCGTCCCTCCGTTCCGGGAGGCGCATCGAACGACCACGTGGCGCCGGCGCCGGGATTGGTGACTGAGGCCACGGCGACGGAGTTCGACTCGTCGTCCAGAACGCGAAGGGTCAGCCCTTCGAGCCGCGAAGCGTTTCCGTCGGCGCGGTTGATCAGTTCAATCCGCTGGATCGGGCGGGATCGATCGAGGCTCAAAAGCCAGTGACTGTCGGGCAGGTCCTGCGTCTGGCTGTAAGTGCCGGGATCGCCATCGATGGCGCTGGACGCGGCGTTGGCGGCGGAAGCGGTGCTGGATTGAGACACTGAGGCCCCCGCCCCCAGCGCCACCGGACCATGAGCGGGTGAAGGGTCGCCGAACACACGCACTTCCGCGATGGCCACACGCTGGTCGCCCGCTTCGTTGAAAATCCCGTTCTCCAGCCCGAAACGCACGATCCGGCCGGCCACTCCCGGCGGGAGATTCGTGGACCATGTGCCGCCGGCCAACACGCCGCTCACCGTGGCTTGAAATAGGGTCCGATCCCTTAGATCGGAGATGCGAAGCACGAGTCCGTTGACGACGCCCGAGTAGTCCAGCCCCGAGGGGGCAAGCAGTTCGACACGGCTCATCGGGACCGCCCAACCCAGTTCCACCTCCCAAAAACTGTTCGGCGCATCGGTGGTTTCGCTGAATATCGTCGCGCTGCCATCGATCGCCCGGGAAGCCGGGCGCGGCGGGGAAAGATCGCCGGATTGCCTCGCCGTACCCAGCGTGGAAAGGTCCAGCGCTGTGTCAGCGCCCGCGTGTGACACGGTCGCGAAAACAAACGCGACCACCCATCCGAACATCCGACCGTAAGTAAGCATACGACTTGCACCCGTGTGGATGCCGGTCACAAAAATCGTGAGGGCCGGCGTCTTCGCGGGAGTCAAGGGCGGAGGCTGACGGAAATCGGCGGAAAAAGCGAGACAAACGCGCACCCGGATCATGGGACGCGTAACTCCTGGGATCGGCCGGCTCGGGGTTGCGATGGATATCCTTTGAAGGTGGGGCGGTTGTCCTTGCCCCGCCGGCATGGGGGAGCGTAATTTCCGGCTCTCGTGGCAGCCCCGGTCTCAAATCTTCAACGAGGCGTGTTCCAGCGCCGCGGGCTTCAGGCTGTGGCCTGGGGTTTGTTGTATTTGTTTCTGGCTTCCCTGCCTCTGTTGGTGCTGCTGATCGGACCCACTCCGAAGGGCGGCGGCCTGTGGTGGGACTTCTCGATGGCGCTCGGTTTCTCGGGACTTGCCATGATGGGTCTCCAGTTTGTGCTGACCGCGCGTTTCCGCGGAGCCACCGCGCCGTTCGGCATGGACATCATCTACTACTTCCACCGTTGGGCCGCCATCGGCGGAATGGCGCTTCTGGTGGCCCATTACGCCATCCTGCGCGTGCGCCATGGAGAGGCGCTCGGCAGCGCGAATCCAATCGAGGCGTCCTGGCACATGACCGCGGGGCGCCTTTCACTGCTGATCTTCCTGGTCATCATCGTGAGTTCCCTGTGGCGGAAAAAACTGGGCATCGATTATGACCGCTGGCGCATCTGGCACGGGCTCCTGGCGGTCGCCGCCGTGATCCTCGCGATCTTTCACATCGAAGGCGCCGGATACTACACGAGCGCGCCCTGGAAAAAACTGGTCTGGACGGGCTACTCGGGCCTGTGGCTTCTCCTCCTGGGCTACATCCGCGTTGTGAAACCGTTCCGCCTGTCCCGAAGGCCTTACCGGGTCTCGGACGTCCGCGCGGAGCGTGGCGATTCATGGACGCTGACACTCGAACCGCAAGGCCACTCGATCCCGGCCTTCAGCCCGGGACAATTCGCATGGCTGTCCCTCGGCAGGAGTCCGTTCCGGGCGCGCGAACATCCCTTTTCCTTCTCGGGAAGCGCCGACAACCTGAAGTCGCTCCAGTTCACAATCAAGGAACTCGGCGACTTCACCCGCACCATCAAGCACGTCAAGCCGGGCGAGATCGCCTACGTCGATGGCCCGCACGGCGTGTTCACCACCGATCATTATCCGCGGGCGCGGGGCTTCGTGTTGATTGCGGGCGGAGTGGGCATCGCCCCCATGATGAGCATCCTCCGCACGCATGCCGACCGAAACGATCCGCGGCCGTTGCGTCTGATTTACGGCAACGCGCGATGGGAACGGGTCCTGTTCCGCGAGGAAATCGAGGCTCTTGCCAACCGGCTGAAGCTGGACGTCATTCATGTCCTGCAAGAGCCGCCGGCCGGCTGGCAGGGGTCAACCGGACTTTTGAGCGAGTCCGTCCTTCGTCAGGCGATCCCGGAATCGGCGCTCGGATACGGCCATTTCATTTGTGGTCCGAAACCGATGACGGACTCGGTGCAGCGGAGCCTTCTGAGCATGGGAGTGCCGCTGCGGAAAATTCACCTTGAACTGTTTGACATTGCTTAGGAAATCGTCATGCGGGAAATGATCGCCAGGACCGTTGCCATCCTCGCCGTGTGCGTGGTTGCCGCGCTTTCCTACCTCTTCGCGCGACTTCACAATGCGCCGGCTCCATCCCAACCCGGAGCGTCTTCCGCGGAAGTCTCGAGGCCGGCGGATCCAGGCGGCGACACGAACCGCGTGGAGGCCCCGGCATCTGCCGAAGCGGACACGGGGGAATTGCGGCAGGCGCTGGAGAGGGGGCGCGAGGTGTATCTCCGGGAGGGTTGCGCGACCTGCCATTCCATCGCGGGCGCCGGCAATCCGCGATATCCCCTCCACGGCACGGGCAGCCACTGGGAGCCCGAAGAACTGGAGGCGTGGATCACGGGCACGGGCCTGGCAACCGAGTTTCTGTCCCCGGCGGTCGTCCGAAGAAAGCAACGTTACCAATCCCTGCCCGAAGCTGATCTCAAAGCGATGGTTGCCTACCTGTCGGGTCTATAGGTCTCTCCTGTTTGTCAGGCCAGGAGAGACCGTGATGAGGGCGGTTACTTCCTTTTGCCGGCGGCTTGTTTGGCGGCGATGCCCTGCTGCTTCTTCTGGTCGGCGCTGCTGGCCTTGGCCTGTTTCTGTGAGGACCGCTTCTGGTTCGACTTCGGTGATTTGTCACCCATGATCTTGATTGGTTGCTGCGGTTTGACTCCCCCTCGGTATGAAAGTTTCCCCGAAGGGTCACGCATCGTGCCCGCCCGCGGGAGGATTGTCAAAGGGGTCCTAAATTCCCCGGTTTGCGTTTCGGGCTCCGCCCTGATAAACAGGACCGCCAACATTCTTTCCGACCATCATGAACAAACTGTTGAAAGCCCTGCCCATTGTCGCCGGCGTCCTTCTCGGATTGCTCTTCGTCATGTCCGGCGTCGTCGTCTT
>DATKEE010000033.1:0-3541 GCA_035544555.1 Candidatus Methylomirabilota bacterium | reverse complement strand
ATCCGACATGACTTTCTCTCCTGACGGACGCCGAATGGTCAGCGGCGGCGCCAAGGTGATCGTCTGGGATACCGACACGTGGCAGCAACTCGCCAGCTACAAACTGCCCATTCAAGAAATAGGTTTCATCACCTTCTCGCCAGATGGCAACGATCTGGTCACGAGCGATGCGTCCGCCTTGCGCCTGTGGCGGGCGGCCTCCTTCGAGGAGATCGCCGAGCGCGAAGCGAGCCTGGGACGATGGCGTTGAAGCGGGACTGAAACGCCGCGCTCCGTCGGTCGCGTCTCGGTGTCCGAAGGAATTTCCAGAAATCCCGTCACCTTCCCCCGCCTTTCCTTCATTACCTGGTGAAGCTCCCTACGGGGATTAAAAAACCAACTAAAATCAAGCCCGTCATTCCTGGTCCGCTCGGGAGCGAACCGGAAGATGAGGGCAGTAAAAAAATAACAAATGAAAACACAAATCCATAAAAGAATTACGAAACCCTGGGCAATGCTCATTGTCCCCTTTCTGATGGTGGGAGCGCTCCCGTTTACCGCGTATGCGGATAAACCGGCCGCGAAGGTCCAGGGCATAGGAATCGTCACCATGGAAGCCACGGCGGACGACGAGGCGTTTGACGCTTTCGTGGAAGGAGACCTGTTCGCCGACAACCATTTTTTGATGGTTGGCAAAATCCATTCCGACGGCTCCGCGCGCGGCTTCGCGAATTTTGTCTTTGGCGAAGAATTCTCCGCCCTATGGGGCGCCGACGTCGTCACGCTGAAGTGCGAAATCGACAGTGGGATCATCAGTGAGGATGGCACCATCGTCCTGCAGGGGCTCTCCTTCGAAGAAGACTTTCTCGAGGGCGTCGTCATTTTCGAGGAAATCACTCCCTTCGAGATCGTCATCGACCCCTCGGGATTGCTCACCTTGCAATGGTGCGCAGTGCCCGCGTTTGAGCTGGAGATTACCAAAGGGCACCTCAAGGCCAAGTGATCGAGCAATGCGAGACCGGCGAGGACTGGTGGTCAGGCCAACCCCTCGCCGGTCGTTCATCTGTGAATGCGCAAGTTCAACAACCCGATATCCGGCTTCGATCGCTTGAGTTTGGGCGTGTGAGATCATGTCCTTGGTCTGCGCGCTCCTGGCCGGGAGCCGGGCGTTGGCGACGCATTCTAATGCTTCGGCACAATATCATCGCAACCGATGAAGGTCCGGCCGTCGGTGGTTTCAAACAGGATGCAGGTTTCGGTGTCGCCGGCGGCAATTCCCGTCTTTTGGGTTTTGAAGTGGAGCACGGCATCGAGCAGGCCGTCCCCGTTCAGGTCTTCGAGGTGCCTGTGTCATGTGGGCGTTTCGGCCCCAGCTGCGTTCCGAAGGAGTTCTTCGCGTGACCGGGTTGCGCAACGGCCTGAGTCCGGTGTTGCCGGGGCATGCCAACGGACGTAGTTTCCTCGAGCACGCGCTAATCGCAATGAATCAGGCCCCTTATCTGAAGCAGACGATCCTGTTCCTGCTGGCCGTCGTGCTCCCCAGCAGTGCGCTGGTGTTGTTGAGCCTCCGGATGCTGGGTCAGGAGAGAGAGTTGGCGGAAAAGCGGTCCGCCGAGCGGCGCGAACTGCTGGGCCGGCAGTTTGGCGAATCACTTTCCGCGCGCCTTCGCGAAGTGGCTGACCGCGTCGCGTCGCTGGACGCGCGTGAACTCCAAGCGGGCGCATGGAAGCGACTCGATGCAGACCTGGCTTTGGTGGCGGTAGTGACGCAAGACAGGATGATTCTCCCGTGGGAACGTCATCCCCAGGCGGAGGCGCTTCCTGAAACTGTGCAACCAGCGCCCTTCGCCGAGGCACTGGACGCTGGGCATCGCCTGGAATTCGCCGGTGGAGACCTGCCGCGGGCGCTGGCGCGCTATCGCGAAGCTACCCAGCTTTCCGGCCTCGGTGTCCAGCATGCAAACGCCACACTGGCCGTTGCCAGAGTGCTCTCTAAAATGGGTGCGACCGAAGAGGCGGAGACTCAACTCGAACCGGTCCTGAGAATCCCGTTGAGTACTCGGGATGAGTTCGATGTACCAATCGCTTTCTATGCGGCAGGTCTGCTCTCGCGCGAATTCCGGCAACTGGAATCGGTTTTATCAATGATGGAGGATGCCTTTGCCACCCCAGACGAATTCTCCGTTTCTCCGGTTTCGGGTGTGTCGGGAGTTCTCGACCTCTCACCGGCGGCCACATGCATGGCGCGCGACTACTTGGAAGAAATACGCACGAGACTGCCGGCTCGGAAGGAACAAATCGAAGGAATCCTGAACCGGGTGAATGCCCAAGCCGCGCTGCAGGAACAGGGTGAACTTCTGAAGAACGACTTCCCGGTCGTGCGGGCGGCGTTAATTCGCGAGCAGGACGGCGGCGTCATGGCCAGACGCTGGACCCTTTACGGCGCACGTCCGTGGTTGGTAAGCATGGTCCCACTGCACGGAACAGATGAGTCGGCGCTCGTGGGCGTGAGAGCGGGTGACTTTGCCAAACGCGTTCTGGATTCGGGCGCCCTGGTTGGGCTGGTCGATGCTCCGCGGCTTGTGCGCGGGCCGCACGCGCAAGGCGTTTGGCTGGGCGAAGAATTGTCCGACTTGCAGGTGATCCTACCCCCGTCCGCGGTAGTCTCGCGGAGCAGCGAGCCACAACGGCTTTACTCGCTGCTCATTGTCCTGGTCGTGGGGATCACGCTGTTCGGCGCGTATTTGTGGTGGCGGGACACGCGCCGGGAACTGAAGCTGGCGGAGATGCGATCCGATTTCGTCTCCAGCGTGTCGCACGAGTTGAAGACGCCGCTCACGTCGGTCCGAATGCTGGCCGAGACCCTCCGCATCCGCGATTTCGCGCCGAAGGAACGCGGCGAGTACCTCGACCTGATCCTCTCCGAGAGCGAGCGCCTGGGACGGGCGCACGACAGAATTCTTCACAACTGCCGTTTTGTTCCTTTTTTGTGGCCGTAATATCTAGTGTGCTACATACTATGCGCCATGAGCAACGAACTCTCCTCCCAATCACTCCTCAACCAGATCTTCCAAATCCAACGCATGGAACGCGGCAAACTCTGCGTCATGCGCCGTGGCCCCGACGGCCCCTACTACCACCTGCAGAGCTGGGAAAAGGGCAAGAACCTCAACCGCTATGTCCCGCGCGAGCAACTCGCCGCCTACCAGGAGGCCATCGCCGGGTATCAAAAGTTCCAGCAACTGACCGAACAATATGCCCAGCAGGTCATCGCCAAAACCCGCGCCGAACTGGCCGCCTCAAAAAAAAAAGAGCCGCTCCCGCTCCAGTTCCACCTCGCCCAAGACCAGGAAATCCAGCAGTTGATGGCGCGCTTTCAAGCCGACGGTCCCTCCGGAGAATCGGTGCTGCAGTTGGAGGTGTTGGTCCGCACGGCTCTGTTCAAGTCGGCCAATCAGATTGTTGGTTACCTCTTGCAGGGGGCTGCGGACCGGATCGATGCGGCCTATCAACCCAAACCGGGCTGGCAACGCAAGGGCCGTCAGGCCGTGAGCCTGGCTGG
>DATKEE010000032.1:0-4458 GCA_035544555.1 Candidatus Methylomirabilota bacterium | reverse complement strand
CCATAAATAGCGCCACTCGAAGCCGCGCACGTCGCGTTGCCCGGGCGCGGGCCGATGCCGGTCCAGCAATTCCCGCGCGTGAACCAGGTCCGCTTCCGCCAACGCCGTTTGCACGACGTTCAGATCGGCGCTGTAAAGATTCGCTTTCGCGGATTGTAGCGCTCGTTGGATGCGAAACGCGGCGATGGGAGATCCAATGGAGATCGTCAATAGAAGAATGACCGCCGTGGCCAGCAGCCCCGTGATGGCCGGTCTGCGGCGGCACCAACGCCAGGCTCGTTCGATTCGCGTGGTGGGTCGCGCGAGTGTGGGTTCGCCGTTAACGAAACGTTCCAGGTCTTCCGCCATGGCCCGCGCGGTTGGGTAGCGGCGGCCGGGTTCTTTCTCGAGGCACTTCAGGCAGATGGTTTCCAAGTCGCGTGGCACGGACGGATTGAGCAACCGGGGCGAGACCGGCTCCACGTTAAGCACTTGACCCAGGGTGGTTTCAAGGGACTCGCCTTGAAACGGCGGCCGGGCGGTGAGCAGGAAATAGAGGATGCCCCCGAGCGCATAGACATCGCTGCGCCGGCCGACTTTCCCGCGCCGGGCGTCCGCCTGTTCCGGCGGCATGAAATGCGGCGAACCGAGAATCTGCCCGGTCATTGTCAGGCTCGATTCGCCATCCAGCCTTTTGGCCAGGCCGAAATCCGTCACGCGCGGCTGGTCCGTCGCGGCATCCACCAGCACGTTCGAGGGCTTGAGGTCGCGGTGCAGAATCCCCTGCTCATGGGCGTAGTGAATCGCCTCGGCGATGGTCTTGAGGTAACGCGCGGCCTTTGCCGCGGGGACCGGCCGGTTGCCCACGAACTGGGCAAGGTTCTGGCCCTCGACGTAATCCATCGAGAAGAAATGATTGCCGTCATGCACGCCCACATCATGGATGGCAACGATGTTGGGATGCTGGAGCGCCGCCGCCGCCGTGGCTTCCGCCCTGAATCGACGGACGAACTCGCGTGTTGCCAGTTGGCCGCCCAGGATCAATTTCAGCGCCACAGTTCGACCGAGGCTGCGCTGGCGTGCGCGATAAACGACGCCCATTCCGCCCCGGGCAATTTCATCGAGCAGTTCGTAATCGGCAAAGACCCGGACATTCGAATCGATTTCCGAATCAGGCTTCGTCCGGCGGGTCAGAACGGTGGAGACGTCCGAAAATCCAAGCGCGAGCAGACAATGGGCGCACTCGGCGCCCGGCAACGGCAGGTCCGCGCCGCACTTCGGGCACTGATGGGATGAGATTGACGGCATATCGCGAAAGGACATTAAGTTTTTTCCGCGATGGGTGACGGAAAACTTTCTCTAACTCTGGAGAGCCGCGCGAAGAAACCGCAACTCATCCTCGATTTCCGATGGGTGCAGCACGGTTTGAGCGATTTCTTCGCGGAGCAACTTTCCGAACCGGCGTCGCATTCGCTCCACGTTCTTTTTCACCGCATCGACGCTCATCCGCAGTTGTTCCGCGGCCACATGATAAGGAGCCTCGTCCCTTTCTCCTGAAAGGTACACGTGCAGTGCGTCGAATACGTCCGCGCGTTGCGACCCGGCAAATTCCGACCGCAGTTTGGACCGCACATTGTCCAGCACCGAGTGCGCCCACTGGCGTTCGTAACTGCGATCCGGAGTCAAGGCTGGGTTTGATTCCAGTTCCACGCCGGACGCTTGGATCAATTGATCGATGGAAAGGGGGATGGCGCCGCCGCCCCGCCGCAGAGCGCGCTCTTTGTCCCGTTGATTGGCGAGAAAATGCTTCGTGCACGCCAGCAGGAACGAGCGGAACCGGCCACGGAGTGGGTCGGCATCACGAAAGTACTCCTTCTCAAGGAACCGTTCGAAGAATCCCTGCGTGAGATCTTTCGCCACGTGTTCGTCCGGAGAGCAGCGGCGCACAAACGCGAACACCGGACGCCAATAGGTCACACACAATTTCTCGAGCGCGGCCTCCGCTTCGGCCGTTCCGCGCCGTTGGGCGGCGGCCACCACGCTCCAATGCGTGGTCGCAAAAACGCCGGAGCCGGTCGGCACGGGTTCAGGATTCACAAGCATAGGCTAAGGGCTTCCGCTCGGCACTTCAACCCATTGTCGGGGCACATGACAAATCGACGGGCCAATAGAGTCCAATCCTCCTACGCCTGCCCTCGCTGCCCACGAAACAGCGCACCGATGGCGGCCCATCGAAAGCTCGCATTGTGAACTTGAACAACGGGGACCGACGAATAAAGGGCAGGGATCAGAGGGTTGGAATCGTTTGTCCCCATTCGTTTGTCATTCCTGTTGGGCAGTGAGGGCTGGAGTTTCTCCGGGGATCCGGGTATGACTATGCCGAATCGCCGGGCCGAATGCCGAGCAGCGGGTTCAGTTTGGATTTTCATGCCGGGTTTCCTGACGCTGCCCGTCATCTGTCAGCTCGTCGTCGTTCGGGGAAATTGAACCTGAACCGCGAATGGACGCCAATGGACGCGAATGATCCGGTTGCTGGTTTCATGGGAGACGATGGCATGAGCATTCATAAGCGGTTGCCGGCTGATTGGGCGACGGATGTCATCGCTTCGCGCTCATTCGCGCTCATTCGCGTTCATTCGCGTGTATTCGCGGTTTCCCGATCTCTGGGTTTCACGACGCTGGAATCCCCGAACAAGCCGGCTGCAGGCAACGCCGGGATCGCGTCTCGGTTGACAATCTTCGTTGCCGTTTAACGACCCCCGGAACGGGAACTCCCGCGCTGGCCAGGACTTCCACGGTTATAAAACAAGCGCTTATCGCCCCGGGTCGTGGTCCTGCTCCGGGCGGTCGGGATGGAGTTCCGGATCGAGATCTTCATATCCCTGGAAGTGCTCCGGACGGAGCGGTTCCGAAATCCGGTTTTCCTCCTTCAACCATTTCCCCAGATCCACCAGCTTGCAGCGGTGCGAGCAGAAGGGCCCGGAATTGCCCGACAACCAGTCGCCCACCTTGCCGCAGACCGGGCATTTGACTTTTGGATAAGGTTTCATCGTCAGATGTCAATGTGCGGTGAGAATAACGGCTTGGGAAAACCGGCGCAAATCCGGTATGGTTCCGGGCAAGTTCCCAACGCCGGACGGGATGGCGGACGCGTGACAGGGGCATCGGTTCGCCTGGTGCCGTCAAAGCGCCGAAGTTTGGGACACGAACCGGGTTTGAAGGCCCGCCTGTCGCGTCCGCGCGGGATTGGACCTGGGACGATGCGGATGGGGAATGGTTCATGAGTTACGACTTGAACGATTTTGAGATTGACGTCCGGCGGAGGAGCCATCAACTCCCCGTGGTGGTGGATTTTTGGGCGCCGTGGTGCCGCCCGTGCCTGACCCTGGGCAACCTCCTCGAACGACTCGCCGGCCATGGAAACGGCCGCTGGGCCCTCGTGAAGGTCAACACGGACGAGCATCCGGAACTGGCGGCTGAGTTCGATATCTTCAGTATTCCCAACGTCAAATGCTTTCGTGACGGCCAGGTGACCGCGGGATTCACAGGCGCCCTCCCCGAACCTGAACTCCGTCACTGGCTGGATCGGATCATTCCTCCTCCCTACGCGGGCGATCTCGTCCGTGCCCGGGCTCTGCTGATCGAAGGAGCGGGAGCCGAGGCGGCCACACTGCTCAAGCCGATTCTGGAATCCGACCCGCACAACGAGGAAATCCGCCTCCTGCTCGCGGAAGCCCTCCTGCCCGTCGAACCCGAACTCATGGAGTCGGTGCTGCATCCCGTCGGCCGCGATTCGGAAGTGGCGCAACGAGCGGAGGCACTGTTGAAACTCGCGCGTTTCGTTCTCCTGGCGGATCACCCGGGAAAACTGGCGCCGGACACCGTTCGGGACCGTTATCTCGAAGGCGCCCGGGCGATCAAGTCGGGCGATTACGCGGCCGCCCTGGAGGCGTTCATCGAGGTGATCCGGAAGCGCCGACAATACGACCACCACGGGGCGCGCGAGGCCTGCACAGCCATCTTCCACTTTCTCGGCGCCGGCCATCCCATCACCGAGCGTTACTACCGGGCATTCACCACGGCTCTGTATTCGTGAGGGCTTCCCGGCCCCATCCCTGTTCGTCCGTCAACGCTTGTCCATCGCACCGATCACGGGCTGTCGCGGCCGACGGCCACTGGTTCCGTTGCGGTGGAATCCACCCGGACTTTGACCGCTGATTGGCGTCGCAGTCGGTTGACACGCCAGAAGACGAAACCGAAGAAGAGGGCTCCGCATCCATTCACGCCCAGGGTGTAACCCAGCTTGTAGCCACGACCGGAGTTCGCTTCCGCGTAAATGGTCAGGTCCCAGCCGGCTAGAAGATAGGGAAGCGCGCAGGGCATCAGGGCACCGTCCACGACGCCCCGGCCGAACCCGGCCGGTTCGCCTGACCGCGCCCTGTCCCTCCCCTGCCGGTGCAACGCGCCACCGATCAGCGC
>DATKEE010000031.1:0-4143 GCA_035544555.1 Candidatus Methylomirabilota bacterium | reverse complement strand
CGCTCGTGCGGGCGATGCCCCACAGCTCGCTCACACGCGCGTTGATTTCCGGATCCTCGAAGCGCCGAAGCTGCCGCACCAATTCCGCGGTCAGGTCCCTGGCCGGCACGCGTTCCGTTTTCACGGCATCCAACAATTGCCGGGCGAACGCCGCTCGAGCTGTGAGCGTGTTCAAGGCATCCCTCTTCTCCGGTCCGCTCAACTCCGCGTAAACGGTCAGAATCGCCCGCGGAATCGCCGGATCCTCGTAGGCTGCCATGGCGCGCAACGCCGGACTCCGCAGCGCCGGGTCCCGGATCAGTCCCGGCAGCAGCGTGGCCAGCCGCGGATCCCGCGCCTCCAGAAGTGTGTTCAAGGCCGCGCGACGGCCCTCGGGGGAGGCCGACCCATCCGCCACCTGCCTTCGCAGCACCTCAAACGCCTGTTCGCTGCCGAATGTCACGGAGAGCGATTGCGCCAGTTCGCGGACAGTCGCGTCCGTGCTCCGGCTCAATTGTTCAGCCACCGCCTCCCAGCCGGCGGGCATCGTGACCTTCCGGCTCCCCTTCAGCGCCTCGCTCATCCCGCGCAGAATGTCCGCCTGCAACTGCGCGTCTTCCGTCCCGCCCAAAACCTGCACCAGCGCGTCCATCGGGTTCGCCTCGTGATCCGCCCCGTCCTGCGCCCGGCACCAATCCGGGATCAAAACGTACAGCGCGACCATCACCAGCCCGGTTTTAATCAGGGTCTTCATGTTTGAATCATCTTCGATTTGGGCTCCGCTCGATATCGCCCTCCCGACCGCATCAAGGCATGGGAATTCCGGCGGGGGATTCAGAGTCGGTGCAAGGGCGGGAACAGGAGCCGGTGTCAGCGCGACGCGGTCTCCTGGCTGGCGGCTGTCATGCGTCGTGTGATGTATTCCCGGACGATCGGGATCTTCGACTTTGCCAGAAGTCCGACCGCCTGACTCGGCTGCGCGCTGACCACCGGTTCGAGCGCGTACCAGTACATCAACGGCAGGTTGTGATCCCCGGCGTCCTCGGCATGCGCCAGCAGGCCCTCCAGGACCGGCAGCCTTTTCCCGACCGGAGTGCGCTGCATCGCCGCGGCCAGATACAACCGGACCAGGGGCGACTCATCCTCGCGGGCCATCCGGGCAAACTCCTCCAGCAGGGCGTCCGAATGATTGCCACGCTCGCATAACAACTGGATCATCCAGCCCCGCACGTATTCACTCGAGTCCCCGAGCAGCCGCCTGCCCTCGGCCTCGGAAATGCCGCCGGTGAGATGTTTCGCCCACATCAAGCGTAATTTCGCCGCCGGTTCGCCCGGAGGGCGCATCGAAGAATCCGGCTCCGGGTTGACCCCGCCGGACAGAAGGCCAGTCAGAAGCCGTTGAGCCGCGGCATCGATGCCCCGATCCGCCGCGCGTTCCTGCAGCAACCGCCGGGCGTGCCGGACGTGCCAGTCGTTCCGATGCAATTGCAGCCGCACCAGTTCCTCGTCCGACTTCCGCCGCAGATCCACCGGCGTCCACGGCTCGTTGTCGTAAACCACCTTGAAGATCCGCCCGTTCGAGCGGTCGTGAGCGTCCGGATCGTTGTGGTGGCACTGGTTCTGGTCATACCAGTCGATGATGTAAATCGATCCGTTCTGGTCGTACTGGAGATTCAACACCTGCGACCACGCGTCGTTGAAATTCAGAAAATCCGGCGCGTGCTCCGCGACATAACCGGAACCCTTGCGCCGCACGGTGTCCATGTTCAACCGCTGCCCGTGAATGTTGTTCATGAACACCTGGCCGCGGTAGGCCTCGGGCCAACTGTCGCCCAGATACACCATCAGCCCCGCATGGGCATGCCCTCCACCGGCCGCGTCGGACCGGGCATTCCCCGCGTGCGGTCCCCGGCTCCCCGCCCAATGGACGTGATCCGCGATAGTTTTGATGTCGTCGTAAACGAAGGGATTGAAATGCTGTCCCGCCTGGCGCTGGTATCGCGCGCCCTGGATGACGTGGTAGAAGTGCGGAATGACGCAGGCCTCGATGAAACACTGGCCGTAATCGTTGAAATCGATGCCCCAGGGATTGCTGGTTCCCTCCGCAAACACCTCGAACTCGTGCCGCGTGGGATGGTAACGCCAGATGCCCGCGTTGATCCGCTGACGCTCGCTGTCGGGCGCGCCCGGCTTGCCGACGTTCGAGTGCGTGAACACGCCGTGGCAACCGTACAACCAGCCATCCGGCCCCCAGATCAAGGTGTTCAACGTTTCGTGCGTGTCCTGCCACGCCCAGCCGTCGAGAAGTATCACCGGCTCCCCGTCCGGCCGATCGTCCCCATCCCGATCCGGAATGAACATCAGATAGGGAGCCGCGCCGACCCACACGCCCCCGAAACCGACCTCGAGGCCGCTGACCAGATTCAGATTCTCAATGAAAACCGTCCGCTCGTCGAAGACCCCGTCACCATCGGTGTCCTCGAAGATGAGGATGCGGTCCTTCCCCTGTCCCTCGGGGGCGCGCACCGGATAATTGTACGCCTCCGCGATCCAGAGCCGTCCGCGATTATCCAGCGCCATGGCGATGGGTTGCTGCACGTCCGGCTCGGCCGCAAACATCGTCGCCGAGAATCCCTCGGGAAGCGTCAGGGCCTTCACGGCCTCTTCCGGCGTCAACCCGGCATGCTCCACCACGTCCCGCGGCGGCACTTCCTGCCGCGGGACCTGGTTCGAATCCAGGGCATTCGGCAATTCCGGCCGCTCCGCGTGAAATCGAAAGTCATCGAAGTTGATGTGCCCCCAGTGACCGCCCTGTTGATCGACGATCCGGATTAAAATCTCACGATCCTGATGCGCCTTCAGATCGATCACCACCGGACGAAGGTTCTCGCTCTCGGAGCCGGTGATGCTGAAGAAGGGTTTCTCCTCGTCCACGCGCGCCAGTTCCACCCGTGTGTTCGCATGGGGCCCGCCAGCGACCAGAAAACTGGCGTAAGGATGCGTGACCTTGAACGGGACCGACGTCAGCGTGCCCCGCGGATCGTCCCCGGCAATCTCGTAGGTCCCGATCCAGTACTCCCCGATGTGTTGGCTGCGCATGTCGCCCCGCCGACGGGCCACCGTGTCGCCGCGAATGGGCTGGCCTTCGAAGGCCGGGCCCTCGGCCTTCCAATCCTCCAGCGTGCCCGTTTCAAAACCAAGGTTCAGCGGCTTGCCGTCGGCGCCGACCGGCACCACGCCCTCGCGTTGCGCCGATTCCCTGGCGGCCTTGGAAGCATCGTAGGGCTTCGGCTGGGCTTTCTCCCATTCCTCGCGGCTCACCTTGCGTCTTGAATGGAGATGGACAAACACGCCCTTCTTGTTCCCCACCACCACGTCGGGAAGGCCGTTTCCATTGACATCCGTGGCCACCACCTGGGTGCCGACCCCGGAGTCCGCATCGATGAGATGGGGAATGAAATCGACGCCGCCATCCGGCAACCGGACCAGCTTGAACCAGTAAACCACCGCGGGAGCGCCCGGCTCGGGATCGCCCGTGGCGCCGTGCGCCCAGAAGCGTTTCCCGGTCAGAATGTCCTTCAAACCGTCGCCGTCCATATCGACCAGATCGATGGCGTGCAACTGGGAGAACTGCACGCCGTAGCGGTTCTCCTCCGGTTCCTTGTTCATGAAGATGTGCTCCCGAAAACTAATGCGATCACCGTCGCGAACCTGCTCGTACCATGCGAGACCGTAGCCGTGCGCCGCGAGGCTGGTGATGACATCATTCAGCCCGTCCCCATTGACATCGTAGGCGTACATCTGGGCGCCGCCCGTGCCGAAGTTCGCCTCATGCCGCCGCCAGACCGGATCGCCCTCGAGCGAGGCCGGTTGCTCCCACCAGCCATCCTTGTCGAGAATGTCCATCCGTCCGTCGCCATTCACATCGCCCACGCCCAGTCCATGGGAGAATCTCTGCCAGGGTCCCTTCGGGGAGATGGGATGAAATGTCCAGGGCGCGGTCGGGTTGCTCCAGTCCGGAGCGGCATACCCAAAATATCCGCCCGAGTTGCAGACGATCTCCGGCCGGCCATCCCCGGTGATGTCGGTGAACGTGGGCGATTCGTTGTCGGTGACCTCGATCGCGAGATGCCGCTTCCAATGCCCCTCCGTGCCCCGGGGGTT
>DATKEE010000030.1:0-2204 GCA_035544555.1 Candidatus Methylomirabilota bacterium | reverse complement strand
CGTCATGAAACTGGACGGATACGATTTGTCCTCAGGCGTCGTCTTCACGAAGGCCGAAACCTACCAGGTGAATGAAACGAGGATACTTACCGCCAGAAGGAAGTTTCGGAGGTGCGCACCGGGGAATGGTCCGGGCCGCCCCTGACGTTCAAGCTGCCTCACGGCGCGGGTTATGCCGCGATCACCGAGGCCAACCTGGTGAATTACAGCGGCATGGGCTTGGAAGCGGATGGCCGCCGGGGCTGGATCGTGGGACTCGGGCACCGGCACCCGTTGAATTACCCGTTCGAACTCCGATACGGGCGCGACGAAGGCAAACGGTTCGGTCAGGCGGCGGCTGTCACAGGAACAATCACCACGCCTTGGCGCGTCGTTATGGCCGGACGCGACCTGAACACCCTGGCCAACAGCGCCATTTTACCGAACCTCTGTCCGCCCCCCGATCCGGAACTCTTTCCTGACGGCATCGCCACGGACTGGATCAAACCGGGGCGCGCGGTCTGGCGTTACGTGGACGGAGGACCCGGCGGCGTGGAAGGGATGAAGGAATTCTCGCGCATGGCGGGCCGACTCGGTTTTCAGCACCACGTGATCGAAGGGTTCTGGAACCGATGGAGCATCGAGGAACGGCGGGAGGTGGTCGATTTCTCGAAGCAGCAGGGAGTCGGGCTTTGGTTCTGGCGGCATAGCAATCAGCTCCGGACGCCCGAAGCCCGCGAGGAATTCTTTCGGATGCTCGAAGAGCTGGGGGTGGTTGGCGCCAAAGTCGACTTCATGGATCACGAACACAAGGAAGTCATCGACCTTTATGAAGCACTGCTCCGCAAGGCCGCGGAACACAAGATCATGGTCAATTTCCACGGTGCCAACAAACCGACCGGACGCGAGCGCACGTTGCCCAATGACATGGTCCGGGAAGCCGTCAAGGGCATGGAATCCCGCAGTCTGGACGACCGCGCGCGCCACCAGGCCATTCTGCCGTTCACAAGGTATCTGGCCGGTGCCGCGGACTATACGACGATGATCTTCAGCGACCGCCGCGGCGACACCACCTGGGCGAACCAGATCGCCAGCCTCGTGATATTCGACAGCCCGCTGCTGACGATCGCCGCCAATCCGCAAAGTATCCTGGATAACCCGGCGGTCGAGGTCATCAGGAACATCCCCAGCGTGTGGGATGCGACGCTTGTGCTGCCGGATTCGGAAATCGGCGAGCTGGCGGCATACGCGCGGCGCACGGGCGAACGTTGGTTTGTCGCCGCCATGTGCGGGCCGGCGCCGAAGACGTTCGACATTTCTCTTTCGTTCCTCGGTCCCGGTCCCCACCGGCTCGCGATCGTCCGGGACGGGAACACGGACGCCTCGGTCGACGTCGAGAACACGACCAGGGACCGGAGCGATTTACTCCGAATCGAGCTACGCGCCGGCGGCGGGTTCGTCGCGCAGATCACCAAGGAATGAAACCGGCGGCGGACGGGAAACCACACAATAGGGACACTGTTAGGATTCGGGGCGAAGCACTCAGCACCTTCCCTCGGAATTGACATCGCTACGAGCCGGCGGCGGGTTCCGACGCGCCATGACCGGTCGCGCGCTTCGCTGCCACCCAGGCCGCATCCATGTCCGCCAGGGTGGCGTGGCCGAGATCCTTGCCGTCGGCGGCGAGGCTGTCCTCGACCCTTTCGAAGCGGGCGATGAACTTGGCGTTGGCGCGCGCGAGCAGGGACTCGGCGTCGAGGCCGAGTTTGCGGGTGAGGTTGACGACGGCGAACAGGAGGTCGCCCAATTCCTCGGCGAGATGCTCGGGAGCGCCGCGGGCGAGCGCGTCGGCGACTTCTTCGATTTCCTCGCGGATCTTGGGGACGACGGCGGCGGGCTCGGGCCAATCGAAACCCACACGCGCCGCCTTCTTCTGGATTTTCGCGGCACGGAGCAGGGCGGGGAGGCCGAGGGGAATGTCATCGAGGAGGCGCTTTGGCTTCCCTGTTTCGGCGGTGGCCTTTTCACTGCGCTTGATCGCATCCCATTGCCGCAGGACGGCCTCGGTGTCGCCGGCGTCGCTGTCTCCGAAGACGTGGGGATGGCGCCGGACGAGCTTTTCCGCGATCCCGTCCGCCACCGCGTCGAGGTCGATGCCGTCTCGAGACTCGGACGCGATCTCGGCGTGCATGAAAGCCTGGAGGAGTAAGTCGCCGAGTTCCTCG
>DATKEE010000029.1:0-2918 GCA_035544555.1 Candidatus Methylomirabilota bacterium | reverse complement strand
TGAAGATCATCAAGCAATTGTTTCCGTTGGTTCCCGCGTTTCTATTCCTGGGGTGTTCGAATCCCGCCGACAATGTCCCCGAGGCATCGGTCCGGGCGGCATCGACGAACGAGGTGGCGGATGTCGGGGCGTCCGCGGGTGACAATGCCCGGACATTCGTGGTTGCCCCGCCGTCGTCCACCATCAATTGGGCGGGCTCGAAGGTGACGGGAAGTCACGATGGAGGGTTCAGTCAGTTCGTGGGCGAACTGCGGGTGTTGGACGGCAAACTGGCGGACACTGGAAACAAGGTGGTGATCGATGCCGCCTCGATTTGGTCGGACAACGACCGTCTGACAAGCCACCTGAAGAGTGATGACTTCTTCGGCGTGGAGACTCATCCCACGGCGACCTTCGTCACGACGTCGATTGACTCGTCCAAAACACCGGCCACAGTGACGGGGAATCTGACGATGCACGGGATCACGAAGGAGATTTCCTTTCCGGCGACGATCCAGGTGAGTGAAGACGAGGTGGCGTTGACCGCCGAGTTTTTCATCAACCGGTTCGACTTTGACATGAAGTACGCGGGGAGGGCGGACGATCTGATCCGCCAGGAAGTGGTGCTCAAGCTCAATGTGAAGGCATCGCCCGGGAAGGCGGATTTTGAAGCGATGAAACCGGCCGCCGAGACCGCGTCGAGCGAGTCGGGGACGCGCCAGGTCTTTGATCCAGTCACAGGAGCGTGAGAGCGCCGGGAATGAACAAGGGGCTGGTTGTGGTGTTTGGGCGATGGTATGGCTGAGGGACGGTGAAGCGGGCTGACCTGACCGCCGACTTGTCCGCCGAAGCTTTGGCGAAGGCGGATGCCCGCGTGTTAAGTGTCGGCGAGCAATTAAACACACTCCGGGCGAGACGCCCGGAGAACTCGCAGGCGGGGACGCCTGCGCTACGCTACTCGATCAAGCCATGAAGACAGAACCAACCATTCACAGCCGGCGGCGTTTTCTGGGGGGCCTGGCCTGGGGCGCAACATTGTTCGCGGTGCCGGGTGCCTTTGCCGAGGAACTGGTGCGCACCCCCCCGCAAACCGAGGGACCGTTTTATCCGGACAATCTTCCGCTGGACACCGACAACGACCTGATCGTGGTGAACGACGGAGTGACTCCGGCTGTCGGTGACATCACGCACTTGAGCGGGCGGATCCTGGATGCGCGGGGCGAGCCGATTCGCAACGCGCTGGTGGAGATCTGGCAGGTGGACTCCAAGGGCGCGTATCTGCACTCGCGGAGCGGGAATCGGGATCGCCGGGACGCGCATTTCCAGGGATTCGGACGGTTTCTGACGGGATCGAGCGGCGAGTATTACTTCCGGACGATCAAGCCGGTGCCCTATCCGGGCCGCACGCCGCACATTCATTACGCGGTCAAGCTGAAGGACCGGGAGAAATTCACCACGCAATGCTACATCAAGGGAGAGCCGCTGAACGACACCGACGGCGTGCTGCGAGGGATTCGGGATGCCCGGGCGAAGGAGTCGGTGATTGTGGACTTCGCGCCGGTGAAGGGGTCCCGGATTGGGGAACTGGAGGCGCGGTTTGACATTGTGATGGGATTCACGCCCGAGGCTTGAGCCGGTCGATTTTCGGTGTTTTTCGAAATATTTTCGCCTACAGTTCGTCATTACCTGTTTGAACTGGATGGCGAAAACGATGGCACCGATCACCCGAAATTTCCGTCTCTGCCTGGCCGTTTGGGTTTACGGGGCGATGGGCGCGCTGGCATCGGTCGATGGAGGTGACACCGCGCATTGGGCGTATGTCGCGCCTGAACGGCCTGCGCTGCCCGAGGTGCGGCTGAAGGACTGGCCGCGCAACGCCATTGATTTCTTCGTGCTGGATCGGTTGGAAAAGGAGCGCCTGGAGCCATCGCCGGAAGCGGATCGGGCGACCCTGATTCGCCGGCTGAGCCTGGATCTCATCGGGCTGCCGCCGACGATGGAGGAAGTGGATGCCTTTTTGCGGGACCGCGAGCCCGGCGCTTACGAGAGGATCGTGGACCGATTGCTGGCGTCACCGCGCCATGGAGAACGCTGGGCGCGGCCGTGGCTGGACATGGCGCGGTACGCGGACACGCAGGGCTATGAAAAGGACAATCGCCGGAGCATCTGGCCGTATCGCGACTGGGTGATCGGGGCGTTGAACGCGGACATGCCGTTCGACCGGTTCACCATCGAGCAACTCGCGGGGGATCTGCTGCCGGGAGCGACACGCGATCAGAAGGTGGCCACGGGATTTCATCGAAACACCCAGACCAACACGGAGGGGGGGACGGATGACGAGGAGTTCCGTCACGCGGCGGTGGTGGACCGGGTGGACACGACGATGACGGTGTGGATGGGGACGACATTCGCGTGCGCGCAATGCCACGATCACAAATACGATCCCATCTCGATGAAGGAGTATTACCGGCTTTACGGCTTCTTCAATCAGACGGCGGACGAGGATCAACCCGATGACCGGCCGGTGCTGGAGCTGCCGACGCCGGGGGAGGAGCGGCGGATGGCGGAATTGAATTCGCGCCTCGCGGATCTGGAGGGCGAGTATCACGCGGAGACACCGGTGCTGGAAACGTCGCGACAGAATTGGGAGGAGAATGTCAGGAACGCGCTGAGCGCATGGAGGGTGGCTGCGCCGGTGGATTGGAAATCCGAGGGAGGCGCGGTGCTTCAGCGGCAGGAGGACGGATCGATTCTCGCGGGGGGAAAGAATCCGGCGAATGACGTTTACTGGGTGGAGTTGGAGACCGGGTTGCGGGAAGTGACGGGGTTGCGACTGGAGGTCATGCCGGACGAGAGCCTGCCTCGGAAGTCGTTGGGGCGTCATGAAAACGGGAGCTTTGTGCTGACGGGCTTTGAGGTGGAAGCCGTTCCCGGGAATA
>DATKEE010000028.1:0-3786 GCA_035544555.1 Candidatus Methylomirabilota bacterium | reverse complement strand
TCCTTTCGTTTCGTTTCAGGGCGGGGACGACGAAATCCCCCAGGAAGAAGAGAATGGCGGGCAGGGCGAGGATCATACCGCCCCAGAATGCGACCTTGAGGGTCACCATGAATCCGCCCATCGGGCTGAGAAACTCGAGCTTGATGTTTTCGCCGGAGTTCTCCAGGGGCCAGGTCAGGATTGTGGTCAGAACGGGGGCGGCCACCATGCAGAGGACCATCGCGATGAGCAGGGCGGCGCCGGATTTGATCAGGACCCAGCGAAGATCCTCGAGGTGTTCGAGGAAACTTTTCACCGGGCCGCCTTCCTCGTCATCCGAATCTTCGTCCGAGCCCGGGGACGGGGGAGCGGGTGGAGGTGTCTGGTATTCCTTGTGCGGAGGCGCGACCGGCGACCCGGTGTGACGCTGTTCCTCCTCGAGATCCTTGGACATGGGCTAAACCGGCGGTATGGGCGCGGTCAGTCTTTCCTGACATCTTCAGTGGCAGGCGCCGGGGATTGGGCGACGGTCTCGGCCGGTTTGGATTCGCTGGGGGAAAGCTTTCTGGTCTGCTGGGGAGGCGGGGGTGTGTAGTCGTCTTCGACGGCGCTCTGGAGTTCCTCGGTGACTTCGCGGGTGGCCTTTTTGAATTCCTTGATTCCGGAGCCGAGGCCCTTGGCGAGTTCGGGGAGTTTTTTGGCGCCGAAGAGGATCAAAACAACCGCGAGGATCAGCACGATTTCCCAGCCGCCCAGCATCCCGGCAACGATGGTGTTCATAACAGTGGACTTGAGATTCGATTATTCTTTGTCTTTGAGTTTCGGCTCGTCGCCGGTGTCCCGGCTGGCCTTGGTGAACTCGCGGATGCCCTGGCCGAGGCCTTTGGCGAGTTCGGGGAGTTTTCTGGCGCCAAAGAGCAGCAGCACCACGGCGAGGATCAGGACCAATTCCCAGCCCCCGAGCATGCCCGCGAACAGGGTGTTTATAGCAGTCATCACGATGCAGGAAGCTAAGGCAGGGGCGATTGGCTGTAAAGCCCCAAACGGACCCCGCGAATTCGGGGGGGAACGGCAGTGGAACGGGTTGAACCGGGTGTCAGGAGACGGTGTTCTGTTGGTCGGCCGGAGATTCCGTCGGCTCCTCCCGCGACAATGAATGATGCGGTCGCATCATTCATTGTCGCGGGGACAGTGAACCCGTTTGAGTGGGGGAGCGTGCGTTCGGCAGTCGAAAGCGGTAGAGGGCTTCGCCCACAACCGCACTCCAAAACGCTGGGGCGAGGATTGGGAAGCCCCGCGCGAAGTCGGCGACGTTTTGGAGTGCGGTGATGGAGCGGAGCGGATGGGGAGGTGGTGAGGTGGAGGACGATGGAGACGATGAACGGATGAGGCGGGGAGCCGGGAATCAGAGTTTTTCCTTGAGAAGGACGAATTCGCTGCGCCGGTTCATGGACCAGGCCGATTCGCCGCTGCCTTCCACGGCCGGGCGGCTTTCACCGTAGCTGACGGTGTTCATGCGGTCCGGGGAGACGCCCGAGCGGACCAGGGATTCGCGTGCGGAGAGGGCGCGGCGCTCGCCCAGGGCGAGATTGTAGCCTTCCGTGCCCCGTTCATCGCAATGGCCCTCGATGAGCAAGTCGTAGCTTTGGTTTTCCGGTTGATTCAGGTAGTTGGCGATGGTTTCCAGTTTGTAAATCTCACCGGGTTTCACAACCGAGCTGTCCAAATCAAAATAGACGGTGTTGGCGGCGAAGAATTCTCGATCCTGGACACGGTTCAAGAATCGATCGGGATCGTCGGCCATTGGGAATACGGTATCGGGGTCCGTGGGTCCGGCAATGGGGGGCAAAGCCTCGGCGTTTCCGGGTTGCCGCACGCCGAAGGGCTGGCCGGGAATGGGGGTCACATCGCCCTTGCGTTTGCATCCCACGACGGTGAATGACAGCGCGAGGATCAATACCATCCAGTGCAGGTAAAATGTGCGTTTCATGATTGTCGCTTTTTCCGGAAGGAGGATTGGATTATCTGGACCAGCTTGGCTGCGAGTAGCTTCCCGGAATTTGCCGGGCCACATCCTTGACACGTTTGGTGGGCACGTCAAGTAAAGAGAGGACGCGCTGGTTTCCGGCGCGCCGGGTGAAGATGACCGTGCGGGAATTGGGCGCCCAGCTTGAGTCCTCGCCGGTGAACCGTTTGCCCGCCTGAGACAGGATGGTTGCCTCGCCGCCTCCGGCCGGGATGGTGCAGAGGAGGAAGTCGCCCATCAGGGAGGTGAACATGATGGTTTTTCCATCGGGTGACCAGGACGGCTCGGTGGGGTTGGCCGCACCCGCGGTGCTGAGCCGGCGGGCGGCGCCACCCCCGGCCGGGACGACATAGAGGGCGGGTCGTCCGCTTTCTCGGGAGACATAACAAACCTGAGTGCCGTCGGGCGACCAGCAGGGGGAGGATTCGTCGGCCCGGGAGCGGGTGAGGGGGGTCAGGCCGGAGCCGTCGGCGGCGGTGAGGTAGAGGTCGGGGCTGCCGCTTTTGCTGAGGATCATGGCGACGCGGCGGCCGTCGGGGGAGACGGCGGGGCTGAGGTTGGAGCCGCCGTAGCTGGCGACGCGGGTGCGGGAACCGGCGCCGAGATCATGGGCGTAAATGACGGGCCATCCATCCTTGTAAGAAGAATAATAGAGGATTTGCTTTCCGGGCACCCAGCAGGGGGAGGCGACCGACTTGCCATCCTGGGTGACGCGCTGAGGGTTGTGACCGTCGAAATCCGAGATGTAAATCTCGCTGGTATTCCTGCCGGTCTCGACGCGGAAGGCGATGCGGGTGTGAAATATGGGCGGCAGGTTTCGGATGGCGCGGACGATGTCGTTGGCGAGGGCGTGAGCGAGGCGTCGTTCATTGGTGCCGGAATAACCTTTGTTTACGAGCACCTGTTTGGAGGCGGCGTTCATGACGCGTCCACGAATCAGGGAGGCGGTGTTGTTGCCCTCGATTATGTAACGGGCGCTGTTGGCGGGGACGATCTCAAATCCGACGACTTCGAGATCGAAGCGCAGGACGCTTTGGGCGACGCCGGTGAAACCGCTGAGGGCGACGGGGATGACATCCTCGGCGCGGGCGGTGCCTTCGATGACGATCTCCTGTTGCGCGCGCAGGGCGGCGGGCAGCAGGGGGATGAGGGTGGTGGTGGCGAGGAATTGGCGTCGGGACAGGGAAGGCAATTTCATCCAGGAATCAGTTCGAAGTGAGTTTAAAGATGATGACGAAGGTGCGTTTGGCGTCCCTGGCCTCGGGCGGGAATGGGGGGAGTTTGCGCAGGGCGAGGGCGCGTTGGACGGAGTTGTCGAGGGTGGACACGCCGGAGCGTTTCAGAATTTCCGCGGACAGGACATCGCCGTTGCGGGCGATGGTGACGCGGACGCGGACGGCGGCGGAGTCGTCGTCGATGCGGGCGGGTTTGTCCCAGGCGCGTTCGTATTCGGCCTTCACGAGCAGGGCGTAATTGATGTAGGCCTCGCCGCCACCGCCGGTGGGGGTGGGGATTTCCATGCTGGAGGAGAGATTCCGGCGGAGGTCGCGAACGACGCTGTTATTGACGGAGGGTTGGACCGGGGCTGGGGTGGGGTCGGCCGGTTTGGAGGTGCTGGTATTGCGGGTGACGACCTGGTTGAGATTCACGTCCACATCCGGGCGGCGGCGTACAGGTTTGGGTTCGGGGACTTGGGCCTGGACGGTTTGCCGGGGCTGCGGAGGCGGCTGTTCGACCCGGGGTTGGGGTTGTGGTGGCGGTGGAGTGGGCTGGGGTTGGGG
>DATKEE010000027.1:0-3467 GCA_035544555.1 Candidatus Methylomirabilota bacterium | reverse complement strand
GGGGAAGGGAAAATTAATTATTGAAGGCGTAGTTGGCGCGGTGAGGGAGGGTCGATCCCCGGTGCAGCCGGCGAAGGCCATGTCCATGGCATCGACGGATTAGCGCGGAGGTTCCTGCAAGGGAGATCCGGTCGCGCTTTCGGCGGCATCAATCTCCTCCCATGTCGGCGCGCGCCACAGTTGCAGAATGCCGTTAGAATCCAGGGAACCGAGGAGCGAGCCGTCAGGCGAAAAAGTGACCGACCGTGTTACGCTGCCCGCAGCGGTCAGGCGAAGCAACTTGCGGTGGCTTCTGACATCAAAAAGGAGGATCTCGGACCACTTCGATCCGCCCGCGGCCAGACGGGTTCCGTCAGGTGAAAACCCCACCGAATGGGCGACGACGGTGAACCCAGTCAAGGTGACAGCTTCTCTCAGGGTGCGCGTTTCCCACAAGCGGACAAATCCGCGATCCGAGGCCACGGCAAACAGGCGGCCGTCAGGAGAAAACGCCGCTTCATCTAGCATCTCGATGTTCAGGTCGGAAACGAGCTGGCGCTCCGTCGTGAGATCTCTGAGCAAGCACTGTCCTTCCCCCTCAAGCATGAGCAACCAGCGCTCGTCTCGCGAGATGTCCCCGGTTATGACACGGGGAAGCACGGGCGAAGACTGGATGGCCTTTCCGGTGCCGAGGTCCCAAACCCGGAGCAACGACTGGTCGGCATGATACGTAGCCAAGCGCGAACCTCCGGCGAGGAATCGCCACGGCACACCTGGGTCCGAACCGTCCCCAAACTGCCGCCGCAATTTGGCGTTCTCCAGATCCCACACTTGAACGATGCCGTTGGGCGGAACGGTGGCCAGCCATCGGGCATCTTCCGAAAAGCGAAGGGCCATCCGCTGGGCCAGGAACTCTTCTCTCCACCCGGGCCTTTTCCATCGAATATCTTCGGGGATCAGACCACCGCTGGCCGCGCCAAAATCCAACAGGAGTTGACTCTTCTGGAACTCGTCCCCCGTCCACCGCTGCACGCGCCCGGACCAATCACAGGTGACAATCGCTTGGCTGTCGGGCGTGAATCGCCAGGCCTGGAAAGCGCCGGTCAGCGCCATCGGAACGCCATGGCGCCGGAACACCGTCCCATCCCAAAAACAAACCGTGCCATCCCTGCCGCCGCTGACCAAAGTTCGCCCATCGGAAAGCAACGCGAGCGTATAGACCTCTTCGTGGTGACCGCGGAGTGTTCCTTCGAGCTTGGGATGGGCCGGGTCGGCCAGGTCCCATACGTTGATGGTTTGATCGGCGCTGGCGGAGGCCAGTCGTTTTCCATCCGGCCAGAGCACCACCGCGCTGATCCAGGCTCGATGCCCCTGGAGACGAACCCGCTCATCACCCGTGACCACGTCCAGGACACGGATGATAGGTTCATTCCAGCCGTCACTCACCGCGAGGGTTTTGGCATCGGAGGAGAACGTCACTCGGGGCATCGATTCATGGCTGGTCCTCCAACGCTCTTGTCCGTTGTCGAGATCGACCAGCCTCAGCGCGCGATCACTCGTGAGATGTGCCGCCGTGCTGAAGTCGGGAGCAATGGCAAACGTCCTTCCCGCGCTGGTGCCAGTCTGGGTCCCGGGGAATCGCTCGATCTCGGTCCCGTCGCGAACGTTCCACACGATCAGACCTTCATCCGCCGCCTGAGCACAAATCACCAGCCTGTCGCTGTCCGGCGAGAAGCCCAGGCCTTCGCAGGGTGAGTCCAGGAGAATTTGCGCGATAAACTGGTGGGCCGCCAAATCCCACACCCGGACTTTGTGTTCCCCGCCGGAGACGCCGCCAATATTCACGGTCGCGAAGGCCAGGAGCGAGGAGTGTGGGGAAAGCGCGACCACGGTCGCTCCCGCCAGGTCCGGGAAGTCCGCCGCCTCCTCGTGCGTGCCCAAGTTCCACACGGTCACGCCACCTTGCCGCGTCGCGCCGACAGCGAGCCATTTTCCGTCCGCGGAAACGGCCATCGAATGGATGGAACTCGGTTTCTGCGCGAGCGTGAAACTGGCGTCGCTGCGCAGTTGTCTCCACAAAAAGCGCCATTCCCACCCCCGCAAATCCGGTTCGCCCGGAAGCGGTCGATGACGCTCGATCAGAGTTCTGGCCTCGCGTGCGTTTTCATTGGCCAGGGCTTGTTGAGCCAAATCCATGTCCGAGGCGTAAGCATTGGCGCGAGCCGTCAGCTCCGCCCGCCGCGCCCGAGTGGCATGCAGGGAACTGACCAATACGCCGGCCACCAGGACGAGCATGATCGTGGCGGTGGCCGCGAAACCGAACTTGTGCCGGCGCACGGTCTTCTGGAATTCGTAGAGCCGGCTGGGCGGACGGGCGAACACCGGTTCGCAGTTCAGGTGCCGCTGGATATCCATGGCCAGCCCGTTCGCCGTTTCGTACCGCCGGTCGCGCTCCTTCTCGAGGCACTTCATCACGATCCAGTCCAGGTCAGACTCGATTTCTGATTTCTGGTTTCTGTTTTCTGATTTTCCCGAATGCGCGGATTGATTTGCCGAGCGCGACTGCGTGAGTCGCGTGCTGGGCCGAACCGGATCGACTTCCCTAATCGTCCGGCGTAGTTCGTCCACGCCGGAGGCCAGGAGCGCCTTCGTGTCGAAGGGCGTCTCGCCGGTCAGCAACTCGTAGAGCAGCACCCCCAGGCTGTAGATGTCACTACGCGTGTCGATGTCGGCGGCGTTCAGCGCCGCCTGCTCGGGGCTCATGTAGGCGGGAGTCCCGATCAACTGCTCGAACGCGGTGAACAACGTCTGGTCCGTCAACCGTCCGGACACGGCCTTGGCGATGCCGAAATCAATGATCTTGGGCACCGGTCTGCCGTCCACCTCGGTGACGAGGATGTTGGACGGCTTGAGGTCGCGATGAATGATCCCCTTCTGATGGGCATGTTGCACGGCATGGCAGACCTGCATGAACAGATCCAGCCGTCGCCGGGCCGGGAACCGCTGTTGATCGCAATACTCGGTGATCTTGATCCCCCGCACCAGTTCCATCACGAAATACGGCCGGCCCGACTCGGTCGCGCCCCCATCGAACACCCGGGCGATGTTCGGGTGATCCATCATCGCCAGCGCCTGGCGTTCGGCGTCGAACCGCGCCACCACCTGTTTGGTGTCCATCCCCAACTTGATGATCTTCAGCGCCACCTTGCGCCGGACCGGTTGCTCCTGCTCGGCCATGAACACCACCCCACAGCCGCCTTCGCCAATCTGTTGCTGCAGTCGATACGACCCAATCCGGCTCCCCGGCAAGACATCGCTGATCGCGGCTGCCGCGGCCGCCGGCGGGGGTCCCACCCCGGCCTCCGCCTCCAGCAACGCCTCGACTCGCTGGCGCAGCGACGTGTCGTTGCCGCACGCGGCCTCGAGATACGCCGCCCGCGCCCACGGATCGTCCAGCTCGGCGGCTTCGAGAAAAATCTCGCGCAACG